>JAILRC010000090.1 GCA_024698485.1 Lachnospiraceae bacterium
TCCGCTCACCGCCAAGCACGTCCTGGCGAGACTTGCCACATATTGATCCATCCGGCGCGCCCTCCTACGAAAAATAACTTGTAAACCATTCAGTAAGTTTCTTTTCTACGAGCTTCGGGAATATCTTTTCTATGGCCTTGACCGAATGTTCCATGTAATGCTTTCCTTCCACCCAAGACGCCTGTAACACCATGCCTGTTTTGGCTCCCGACGAGTACCGAAACTTTCCATTTCCGGTCCATTCTCCCGGTATAAATCTCCCTGGCGTTTGATGGTGGCCATCATTTACCCATTGTGCATATTCAACATTTGTTCCGATCTCCAGAGTAAGATCTCCTTCGTTCAGCTCGTATATTCCATCTGCGCTTCCCTTGTGGAAGCTATGCAATAGCTGTCTTGTATCAACAGCTTTCACTCTGATTATTTCGTCCTCAATTATCCTCAGCACTTCAAAGCCGGTACCATCAAGGAACTCTGCCAGTTCTCGCTTCAGCTCACCGTCTCCGGCTTTTCTGACCTTCTCGCAGAACTCCTTTAATTCCGTTACGTCCACCTGGACGTACTGACCGCCACTCATAATGCCTCCGGATGTACTCTTCGGATCCACACTGTGATGTGGTGATCTCTGATATTCCGAGGAACCTCAGCTTCGTACTCATAGCCGGAGTCGCAATCGACCACCTTGTCATTAAGGCGAATGTCGGTGCCGATGGGGAGCGTCAATTTAAGCTCTCCTGTCATATCTTTCTGAGGCTCGCCCTGTATGATGTTGATTGAGCCCTTTTTTACACTGAAATGACAGGCCTGCGCTTCAATATCAGGCTCATCATCGTACGAAATGTTATCACTGACACTGTCCGGCAATCCGTAGCCTCTTGATGTGGTGGTAGTAACGGCATGATATATGTCACAGGTGTGATCTAATAAATCCTCAATAGCCATTTATAACCTCCGCATTCTGAAAGTAATCGCCCCTCTTGCCTCTGCTATGACATAAGCATCAAGCAGTGACGGGAGATTAAGCGTACTGATATCCAGTTCGGAGGTTGAATCAGACATTGTATAGCTGTAATCATCGAATGTCTCCGACTTTTTGCCAGTCTGTGCAATTACTCCCGACTGTTTAGCTGCCATTATGGCCTGATTTGCATAAGCTTCAGCCAACAAAATAATCGCCAGAATGACTTCGGACGGCATGCTCGAAGCATATGCCGTATCCGAGAAGTCATTGTGAGTGTATGAGATCACATACTGCTCTGCTCTGGCGATATCTGTTTGAAGTTTTGTGACCGACCGTTCGCTGACAGCCGTTATATCTGTATAGGCCTTTACTTGCTGAGGAGTGACCCACGGCCGTTCCATTCCCCCACCTTACTCAGGGATTCTGACAACGGATAAATAGATATCTGCTGCACCTGTTGAAGCGTCTGTTCCGGTCTGAGTGTACTTAACCTTAACAGTCTTCTTTGCTTTGTACTCAACGAACTTATTAACGATGTAATTGCCCGCTGTTCCTTCGGTGATATCTGATGTACCCATGATATCGTTAACATCGTCGTTTGCTCCAACTGTAAGCACGTTGGTTGTTCCGGCATTGAATGCAGTCTTAACAACTGCTATTGCCCTTGTTACTACTATGTTGGCAGGAAGCTCGCAAAGAGCAACTCCCTTATCAACGTCTTCTGTGTCGTATGCTACTGATCCAGCATAGATAAGCTGCTCAACTCCGCATACTCCAAGATCCATACCTTTTACTTTCATGATTCCTTTTCCTCCTTATTTCTCCTGCAATTCCTGCATTGTAGGACTGCCATACTCAACCTCTCCGGTTGTTACCTCTTCAGGCAGCACCTTTCTCAGTTTCTCGATCATCTTTGCCTTACCTTTAATGCCTTTGAGGCTTACATCGTTGTAAGTAGCAAAGGTTTCCAGTTCAGCAACGGTCATTTCTTCAAGGGTTTTCCCACTATAAGCCGGTGTGGTTTCCTCAACCTCTTCTGTTGTTTCCTCTTCCGTGGATATCACAGTGTTGGCCGAAGATGAACCATTACCCACCAGTGTAAAGAAGCCAGAAGCTACCGCCGCATTGGCAGTAGCTTCATCTTCGGTATATACATCCGGATCAGCTGATGTGGCATTCACCACTCCGTTGTAGGAAAGACCTTTAATCAGTCTGATGTGATACATATCATTGCTCCTTTACTTAGTGAACATTAGTGATTATAGCAGTTGCATCTGTCTCCTCGATGATAGGATCGAAGTCAAGATGTACTACGTAGAACCTCTTGTCCTGCATGATGGCTTCCTTGCCCTCTGTGGTCTTTCTGATCTGAACACCATAGGTGTTAACCACGATGAGGTTCTTAGGATCCGTCAGAAGGATGGTTGCATCGTCCATTGCAGGGCACTCTACTACGGGGATCCTTGCAGGTGCGGTATAGATGCTGTCGGGAACGGCTCCGCCTGATCCGATTACCTGATTAAGCAGGTAAAGCTCCCAGTCCTGAGCTCTCTTGGGGCTCATAAGGAAACGAAGCTTGCCGTTGTTGTACTTGTTGGGTACGGCCTGAAGTGTCTCATAGAAGAGATCCAGGTTGAAGGTCTTGCTCGTAGCATCGATAACGTGGCCGGACTGCATCTGCTTTTTCCATCCGTCGTTGATCTTCAGGAAATCATAATCTGCATCCGAGCTGGATGTGCTCTCATCACCGTTGAGGTAAAGATCTTCAAGGTCGATACCGAGCTGAGTTGTCATAAGGTTTGTAACGATGGTCTCGAAGTTCTGACCCTCGATGTTCTCACGAAGAGTTTCCTCTGTGATCTCCCAGGGAAGACGAACAGCTGTAGTAGCATATTCGATCTGGCCGGTTGTTACATCAGCCCTGTAACCATCATCAACGTTCTCTGTCTTCTTACGAAGAATTCTGCGGCCGATACCGATCTTATCGATCTCACCGGTCTTTGCAGTTCTCATCTCGTGTCTTACGAGCTGTCCAAGGTTTGTAGCATCGAAAGTCTGCTGTATGAACTTTCTTGCCTGTTCCGGATTAAGTAATCCGTGTGAAAGTGCGCTGGTCTGAATAGCAGCCTTGTTTACGATTTCATTATTTTCTGTTCCCATTTTAATCCTCCTTAATTTTTCTTTTGATTACAGAAATTACAAAATGCCTTTCAAGTAGTGATCGGGTGCCGTATCTGCGCTTTTCTCCGCAGAATTGAGATTGCTGGGCAAATGATTTGCCTTGCGTATAGGATCAACAGCCTTTTCAACGGCTTCAGATACCATCTGGCTGATATCCTCTGCTGTCACTGTGTCCTCTTTAGGCTGCTGTGCTTTTTCAATAGCTTCGGTAACCATCTGAGAAATCATCTCTTTGGTGATCTCTTCAGGCTGCTCTGCTGACTTCTCAACAGCCTCGGGTGTCTGCTCAGCTGCCTGCTCCTGCATTACCTCTTCGGGCTCCGCATTCTTAGCAAGTGCTTCTGCAACCGCCTTCTGAATCATTTCGTTTGCTTCGCTCTTTGTCACTTCTTCATCCTCCTTATCTGTGATACTGGTTTCTTCCTGCTCTCCGCTCTTCTCGACTTCCGTATAGGTATCTATCAAAGAACCAAGGCTTTTATGTATTCCCTGGAGCGCAGTTAAATCAATTTGGGGAGATTTCCCCTCGGCTTTCTCCGGACCTTCGATTGCTTTAGCAAGTGGTACGGATCCGGACAAGAGATTTGTTACTATCCCGCTGAAATCCTCAAGGGCTTCACGGATTTTTCTATCGTCTGTTTCATAGACATACTTCTCCTGCATGCCATCGTAGTGGCGCAGGGTGTCTTCCAAGGCCGACATAGCATTCCAAAATGCAGAAGATCTTTCTCTTTCTGCGTAAAGTTCTGCAACATCACCTTTCTCGACTACATTAAATCCGAGTAAGCCGGCTATCTTGGCCAGCAATCCCTTGTTCTTTGTTTCCTCAGTTTCTGCATTCTTTTCTACTTCATTCAATTCGACTTCCTCCTCGCTTACTGCGCATATTCCGCCCATGCTGAATCCTGTTATCTCGCCCTTCTCAATCTTTTCCCAAAGATCATCTTCTGTGACTTCAACAGTCATCAGCCATGTACCTTCTTTTACTTTTTCATTGCCAATGCTGAAATCAGCTTTTGCAATCCAGCTTTCTACTACCGCACAATTCTTTTCGGGCTCAAAGCTATGCTGTATGTCCACGTTCTCAAAATTCTTTAAGTAGTAATAAGCCGCCTTCCGGATCTCTTCAGCGTTCATGAACTCTCCATCAGTGTCCTCGGTCATCGGCTCGTACACGACACCGGTCACATAATGGCTGCTATCATCAGCCTTTAGGATCCTTCCGTAGTTTACAAAGTGCATGGTACCGTCTTTTGCTTTGGTAGCGAGAAATCTGCGCTTATTAGCAGCTGCATCCACCAATGAA
>JAILRC010000006.1 GCA_024698485.1 Lachnospiraceae bacterium
GGTCTCGAATTCGAACCTCTCGCCTTCACTCTCTATGAGCATGGGTAGCACGTCTTTGGGAAATGCTCTTAAGCCCGTCTGGGTGTCGGATATCTTAATGCCACAAAAGGTTCTGAACACAAATTTAGTGATGTTGTTCCCTGCTTTTGATTTCCATGGTACCTGAGGTTCCGAGAAATCACGGCAGCCCAGAACGGAAACATTTTTCTCAAGCATTGCCTCGGCACAGGCAGCGATATCTTCGGGATGATGCTGGTTGTCTCCGTCAACGGTAACAACTCCCTTTACATCCTTTTGATTCTCAAGGATCCAGCTCATGGCTGTTTTAAGCGCCCTGCCTTTGCCCTTGTTCACTTCATGTTCAAGGACCACTACACCGGGCTTCTGTGCCGCTGTCTTAAATGGCTCCAGATGATCCTTATGGCTTCCGTCGTTGACTATTACAATACTCTTGAAGCCCTGAGCCAAGCATCCGTCAACCACAAGGTTCAGACGAAAATCGGGATCCAGGGAAGGTAAAATGACTGTCACATTATCAAGCATGCTCTATACCTCAAACTCTAATCTTGAAGTTTCTTTCCATCTCGCGGTTCAGTTCCTTCTTCGCGGTGGTCTCTCTCTTGTCGTAGTTCTTCTTGCCTCGCGCAAGACCGATCTCCACTTTTACAAGTCCGTTCTTAATGTAGACCTGCAAAGGAACCAGGGTGTAACCCTTTTCCTTGATCTGTCCCAAAAGTTTCATGATCTCTCTTTTGTGCATCAGAAGCTTCTTGGGTCTCAAAGGGTCTTTATTGAAGATGTTGCCCTGTTCATAGGGAGTCACATGCATACCGTAAACGAACACTTCTCCGTTTTCTATGCGTATGAAGGCTTCCTTGATGGAAACTTTACCCTGACGGATGGATTTCACTTCCGTGCCGTAGAGTTCTATGCCCGTTTCATACTTTTCTTCTATGAAATAGTCAAAATATGCTTTTTTATTGTTTGCTTCCAGAAGGAAGCTCTGTTTATCTGCCATTATTTCCCTTTATTTTCGGTGAGTTCCCTGAACTTCTTTTCTCCGATTATGGAAAAATCGATGGTCTTCAGCAACTTGTCCGCATTTACGACCTGAATGTAAAGCTTCTGCCCCAGGGCATAGGTCTTGTGTTTCTTCTCACCCGTCAATATCATATGTTCCTGATCGAAGACATAATAATCGTCTTTCATATTTGCAAGACTCACCATGCCCTCAATGGTATTGGGAAGTTCAATGTAGATGCCCCAGTTGGTAAGCCCCGAGATAACTCCTTCGAAAGCCTCTCCGATGTGTTTTTGCATGTATTCTATGTGCTTGAGACGAACGATCTCCCTCTCGGCGGATTCTGCATTTCTCTCGGAAGCGCTGGTACATTTTGCCACATTGTCCAATATGCTATTATAATGCATTTTGCGGTTCTCATCAAGGCGACCGCGCAAGTTTTCTTTAATAATTCTGTGGATCTGAAGATCCGGGTAGCGGCGAATGGGGCTGGTGAAATGGCAATAGTACTTGCATGCCAGTCCGAAGTGGCCTTCGCATTCCGGCGAATAACGTGCCTGTCTCATGGAACGAAGGGTAAGTCTTGAGATCAGTGCCTCTTCTTCTTTTCCTTTGATACTGAGGAGCATCTTCTGAAGTTCCTTGGGATGGATCTCAGCCTTGTTGCCTTTCAGAACAAGACCGAAATTCTTCACAAAGATCAAAAGCTTTCCGATCTTCTCCTCGTCGGGTTTTTCGTGGACTCTGTAAAGGAAGGGAGCCTCCTGCCAGAAAAAGTCTTCTGCCACGGTCTCATTGGCCGCCAGCATGAAATCTTCAATGATCTTTGAAGCATCGTTTCTTTCTTCCGGCCCCACAAACACAGGTTCGTCGTTTTCATCAAGAACGACCTTGCTGTCAGAGAAATCAAAATCCACCGCTCCCCTGCGGGTACGATTCTCACGGAGTTTGTCCGAAAGTTCCTTCATAAGGAGGAACATGGGTATCAGCTCTCCGTACTCCTCATTCAGTTCTTTCTTACGCTTCGATGCCCTCTTGGTCTTAAAAACTTCCAGTATCTCCGCCACGGCATCATAGGTCATCCTTCTGGTGACCTTTATAAGACTTTCCGTGATCCTGTGGCCTGTGATCACTCCGTTTTCATCCATGTCCATGATGCAGGAAAGTGCCAGACGGTCTTCACCCTGATTCAGGGAGCATATGCCGTTGGAAAGCTTGTGAGGCAGCATGGGAACAACTTTGTTTATGAGATAAACGCTGGTTCCTCTGTCCAAGGCACTGCGATCCAGCGGAGAATTCTCCTTCACATAATTGGAAACGTCGGCGATATGCACGGAAAGCCTGTATCCGGTCTCTGTTTTCACAACACTTACGGCATCGTCCAGATCCTTGGCGTCCGCTCCGTCTATGGTGACCACAAGTTCGTCGCGATAGTCGACTCTGCCCTGCTTATCCTCTTCCGACACTTCTTCCGGAATGTCATTGGTCTCTTCCACCACTTCCATGGAAAATTCGGGATAGATATTAAAAGCCCTGAGGACCGACTTCATGTCTGTGTGGGGATCGTCAATGTGTCCAAGGATCTCAACTACACGGCCTTCGGGATTCTTTTTCTTTGTTCCGTAATCCGTGATCTTTACATAGACCTTATGACCGTCAACCGCACCCTTGGTGTGTTCTTTCTGGATGAATATGTCTTCTTCCATTCCACGATCGTCCGGCACAACAAAGCCGAAATTCTTGCTTTTTGCAAAGGTGCCGATCAAAAACTCCGTGTTTCTTTTAAGGATCTTTTCAACAACACCTTCAGCCTTACGATCTCCCGACTTTTCTCTTGTCACTCTCACAAGGACATCGTCACCGTTCCAGGCACTCTTTTTCTCGGATGCGGGAATGAATATCTCTTCCCCCGTCTCTCCGTTCTCATCCGTCACCTTTGCAAAACCGAAGCCCTTGGATGTGGAATTGAAGATTCCGGGCACAAGCTTCAGTTCTTCGTCTTTTTTGTCCTTTACTCTATCTTTCTTCTCTTTTTTTTCTTTGATCTTATATATCTTCATTGAAACTCCTGTGTTTCTCTCCTTCAATACACGCCGAAGGCTGAAGCCCTTCATCACATAAAAAAGGGCATGCACCAAAGGCACGCCCATGAAATCTTACTCGTTTTTTTCTCAGATTATATTAAGAACGATCGAGAAAAGGAAAAATACTACGGCAAGGATCTTTGTGATCCTCTCAAGTGTACCTTCCATCGAACGGCCCTTGTTCCTGCCCCAGTAAGTCTCAGCCATACCGCTGACGGAGCCCGAAAGACCTTCGGATTTACTTTCCTGACCAAGAACTACAACGATCAGGACAAGGCTAACCAATGCATAAACGATTGTAAGAACTACCTTTAATACGTCCACTTTGAACACCTCCAAACGCGAGAGATTTTTATTGTCTGCGAGCATCCCTCGCATCATTTCGTATTCCAAAATACGACACTGCCGATTATTATACTGAATAACTTTTGATTTGTAAAGACATTTTTTAAAGTTGCTTTTCAAATAAAAGAAAAGGCGGGAAGATCTCTCTTCCCGCCAAAAGTTGCATAGATTATTTGTTGTAGCAAACGATCTTTCCGAAATCTGCCTTAAGGGAAGCACCGCCTACAAGACCGCCGTCGATGTCCTTTTCTGCAAAGAGCTCGGCTGCGTTAGCCGCATTAACTGATCCGCCGTACTGGATGCGAACAGCTTCTGCGGTTGCCTTGTCGTAGATCTCTTCGATGCATGCACGGATGCCGCCGCAAACTTCCTCAGCCTGAGCTGTGGTAGCTGTCTTACCGGTTCCGATAGCCCAGATGGGCTCATATGCGATAACAAGCTTAGCGACATCTGCTGCCGCAACGCCTGCCAAATCTGACTTGATCTGCATTCTGATCCAATCCATGGTGATGCCCATTTCTCTCTGCTCCAAAGTCTCTCCGCAGCAAAGAATGGGTGTAAGACCTGCTTCGATGGCCTTCTTTACCTTCTTGTTGAGAAGCGCATCGTCTTCCTTGAAGTAATCTCTTCTCTCGGAATGTCCGATGATAACATACTCAACACCTGCATCCTTCAGCATTGCTGCTGAGATCTCGCCGGTGAAAGCACCCTTCTCTTCGAAGTACATGTTCTCGGCACCGACTTTAACGTTGGTTCCCTTGAGAGCATTAACAACGGGAACGATGTCAATGGCGGGAACGCAGTAAACTACGTCAACATCGTCATTCTTAACAAGGTCCTTGAGCTCTGCGCAAAGAGCAACAGCCTGGGAAGGTGTCATGTTCATCTTCCAGTTTCCCGCAATGATTTTCTTACGCATATATTTCTCCTAATATTTATATCAATAATGAGTCGTTGAAAACGAAAGGTTTTGATCCTACTTATCGTCTGCAGCTACTACGCCGGGAAGAGCCTTACCCTCAAGGAACTCAAGGGAAGCACCGCCGCCTGTGGAGATGTGGCTCATCTTGTCGCCGAAACCAAGCTGGTTGCAAGCTGCTGCGGAATCACCGCCGCCTATGATGGTTGTTGCATCTGTCTCTGCAAGAGCCTTTGCTACTGCGATCGTACCCTTTGCAAGAGTAGGATTCTCAAATACGCCCATAGGTCCGTTCCAAACAACGGTCTTTGCGCTCTTAACAGCATTTGCAAAGAGTTCGCAGGTCTTGGGACCGATGTCAAGGCCTTCCTTGTCAGCAGGGATCTTGCTGGAGTCAACGTAAGTAACATCTATGGGTGCGTCGATGGGATCGGGGAAACCTGCAGCAATACCTGTATCAACAGGAAGAAGGAGCTGCTTTCCGAGCTTCTCAGCCTTAGCCATCATTTCTTTGCAGTAATCGATCTTTTCATCATCGCAAAGGGACTTACCGATCTCATAGCCCTTAGCCTTGAGGAATGTAAATGCCATACCACCGCCGATAATGAGTGTATCGCACTTCTCGAGGAGGTTGTTGATAACGTTGAGCTTGTCTGCTACCTTAGCACCGCCGAGGATAGCTACGAAAGGACGAACGGGATTCTCAACAGCATTGCCGAGGAATTCGATCTCCTTCTGCATGAGGTAACCAACGCA
>JAILRC010000023.1 GCA_024698485.1 Lachnospiraceae bacterium
TTACGTTGTTTCTTCTTACCTTTTTTGCTCATATATCCTCCTGAAGATAAAGTTTTGTCGCAGGAGGAAATATCACCGTTTTAAGTTGAAAGCCGCCTGCTTGATTGAGTGAGATTTAAGCAGGAACTTTCCGGATAAAACAGAATCACCTAGAAAAAGAGATATTAGAAGCGTTCTGCTCACCGTGATGATATCACGGTTTGAAGGCGTTTGCAAGAGGGAAAGCATAAAACGTATATTTCCGCAAACACATATTTCTTCAAAACCCACATTTTATGGTTCAAAAGCCTAAAAGATGCTTTTTGAACCATAATTTTTTGCCCATTTTTATATGTAAAAGGGTAATTTGTAAAGGTGTAACATATATAATATGCGTTGCGCAAGGAAAACTACAGAAAATATAGTGCGAAGGCATGAAGAAGTCCCAAAAAGTTTGACTTAAAACCATGAAAAGATGCCTTTAGACCAAAAAACGTCATTTTTTATAAAGTTTTGGACCTCTAACCCCCGTCACGGGGTCCATTTCGGGCTTCCCGGGGGTACCCCGTGCGGTCGAGGGGCAAGCAGCGCTTGTCCCTCGACATTTTATTCGAATAAGAAACAGCGCTGGGACAGGCATGCAGATACGGACTTCGGCTTGCGAAGGCGAGAATCAAAAATCATGTGCTGTAGCGCCGGGAACGATTCGCCCGTTCCCGGCGCTGCAGCATTAAACACCCAACTTCCCTCTTCGCAACCGCAAATCCGTATCCGTGTGATCCGCTCCAAGCGATGTTTGGCACGAGACCCTCCGCACGGGAGATCGATCTGTGATCACAAAAAGCAGATGAGAGGCATTTATGACCTGAGAAGCTAAAAATGCTTTCCGGGTCATAATTTTTTGCTCTTTTTAACTAAAAAAATGCTCATCTTAAGAGAGCAAACACATATAATATGTACTACGAGCGATAAAACACGGAAATCTTAAGCAATAAAGCGCTCTGAACCCAAAAAAATTATGGCCTAAACACACAAAAAAGATGTTTAGGCCATATTTTGAAGTTTCAAAGGTATTTAGAACCTCAAACCTTGCTTCGGGGGGCAAAGGTATTTTGTACCCCTAACCCCGTCTCGTGGGTTCATTACTGGGGCTGCTTTCCGATGTAAGCAAGGATACCGCCGTCTACATAGAGGATGTGACCGTTAACGGCATTTGATGCTTCGGATGCAAGGAATACTGCGGGACCTGTAAGCTCTTCAGCCTTGAGCCATCTGTTTGCGGGTGTCTTTGCGCAGATGAACTGGTCGAAGGGATGACGGGAACCGTCGGGCTGGATCTCACGAAGAGGAGCAGTCTGAGGTGTCTCGATGTAGCCGGGTCCGAGGCCGTTGCACTGGATGTTGTACTGACCGTACTCGGAGCAGATGTTTCTGGTGAGCATCTTAAGACCGCCTTTAGCGGAAGCGTAAGCGGATACTGTTTCACGGCCGAGCTCTGACATCATGGAGCAGATGTTGATGATCTTTCCGTGGCCCTTCTTGATCATTGAAGGGATGACAGCCTTGGAAACGATGAAAGGAGCGTTTAAGTCAACGTCGATAACCTGTCTGAACTGAGCGGCGGTCATCTCTGTCATGGGAATTCTCTTGATGATGCCTGCGTTGTTTACGAGGATATCGATGACTCCCACTTCCTTTTCGATGGTTGCAACAAGATTGTTTACAGCGTTCTCGTCGGTAACGTCGCAAACGTAGCCGTGAGCCTTGATGCCTTTTTCCGCATATGCAGCGAGGCCCTTGTCAACAAGTTCCTGGTTGATGTCGTTGAAGCAGATGGTAGCGCCTGCGTCAGCATATGCACTGGCGATGGCAAATCCGATACCGTAGGAAGCGCCTGTAACGAGAGCTACCTTTCCGGCAAGGGAAAAGTTGATGTAATTGTTTTCCATATGATCCTCCAAATTAACTGTTTTCATCTTTTGTGCCCGTGAGGGTGGTTCGAGAAAAAATTATAACAAAGAACAGAAGGAAAAACAAGTGCCAATGCCATACACATTTACCAACTCCGTTGTTGCCTTTTTCTGAAAAGATGTTATAATTTTAGGTTAGATTTATTCAGAGAGGAGACAAAAGTGCTTTTTCCCACCTTTTTCTATTCATCGGCTTACTCAATACCATATGAAAAACTTTTCGAAGAAGGGAAGAGGGGAGTGTTGTTCGACATAGACAACACACTGGTGGAGCACGGAGCTCCTGCTGACGACAGAGCGGCTGAACTTATTGCACGGCTTAAGAAATTGGGCTTTGGCATATGCTTCGTTTCAAACAACAAGGAACCCAGAGTGAAGAGTTTTAACGATGCCCTGGGAGCGACTTATGTTTTTAAAGCGGGTAAACCCGGTGCAAAGGGCTATCTCAAGGGATGTGAGAAACTGGGAATAAAGCCTGAAGAAGCTGTTTTTGTCGGAGATCAGATCTTTACCGACATATGGGGCGCGAACAAAGCGGGGATCAAAAGTTTTCTGGTGAAAAGGATCGCTTTTCACGAGGAGATACAGATCCACATAAAAAGGATCGCGGAATTCCCCATTGTTTTTCTTTTCAGACTCATATGCGGAAAGAGATGTTTTCTCAAAGGTCAAGGATGAGGCTGTTTTTCGGCCTTGGAAAGTGAGGATATCATATGATAAATTACGAAAGAGTCCAGTCTGTCCTGGAGGACAGAAAAATTGATGCGATTCTTGTTTCAGACGGTTACAACATGCGCTACATTTCCGGTTTCACCGGAGCAACAGGTTTCCTTTTTATTTCAAAGAATTCAAGGAAGCTTTTCACCGATTCACGTTATACGGTGGCTGCAAAGACACAGGCTCCCGATTTCGAGGTGACCATTGTTGACGGCGCAAGAAATTATTCTGCTTTGATCAACAGTGCCATAGAGGCTGACGGGGTACAGACCCTCGGCTTCGAAGCAAACAATTTTACATATGCACAGTATGAAAAATTCAAGAAAGATCTTAATGTAAAGGAACTTGTTCCCGTGGGCAACGATCTGTCTCTCCTGAGAGTAAAGAAGACGGAAGAGGAGATCGCAAATCTCCGCCAGGCAGAGCATATCGGAGACATCGCTTTCAACGAGATCCTGGGTTACCTGAAGCCCGGTGCCACAGAGCTTGAGATCGCCGCAAAGCTTGAGTACATCATGAAGTGTAACGGTGCGGAGAAACTCAGTTTCGAGACCATCGTTGCCGCAGGTGTCAACGGTTCCAAGCCTCATGCCGAGCCCGGAAATTACAAGATCCAGTCCGGAGACCTGGTAACAATGGATTTCGGATGCGTTTACAACGGCTATTGCTCGGATATGACAAGAACCGTGTGCGTAGGAAAGGCTAATGCAAAGCAGCGTGAGATCTATGACATAGTTCTCAAGGCACAGACCACTGTTATCGAAGGTCTTAAGCCCGGAATGAAGGGTAAGGAATACGACAAGATCGCAAGAGACATTATCGCTGAAGCGGGCTACGGTCAGTACTTCGGTCACGGTCTCGGACATTCCGTGGGACTTGAGATCCATGAGGATCCCAGATTCTCCGTTGCAGAGGAAAGGATCATCGAGGCAGGCACCATCATCACTGTTGAACCCGGAATTTACATCCCTGATTTCGGCGGAGTGAGGATCGAGGACATGCTGGTGATCACCGAGGACGGTTACGAAGACTTTGCACATTCCAGAAAAGATCTTATCGAACTGTGATAAAAGCGAACAACTAAACATAAAAATGTGAGGATATATCTATGGAAAATGAAATGACAGGTAAAAATTTTATCGAGCAGTTTGTCGAAGAAGACATTGCCGATAACGGGAGATTTGCCGGACAGCGCGTTCACACCAGATTTCCTCCCGAGCCCAACGGCTACCTTCACATCGGTCATTGCAAAGCCCTTTGCATAGATTTCGGTACCGCTGAAAAGTTCAACGGTATCACCAACCTTCGTATGGATGACACCAACCCTGCGAAGGAAGACAGCGAGTTTGTGGATGCCATCAAGGAAGACATCCATTGGCTTGGCTTTGACTGGGGAGACAGATTCTATTACGGCTCCGATTATTTTGAAAAAGACTATGAATATGCGGTAGAACTCATTAAGAAAGGTCTGGCATATGTTTGCGAGCTGAGCGCCGAGGAATTCTCAAAGTTCCGCGGAGACACTCAGACTCCCGCCGTGAGCCCTTACAGGGACAGACCTGTTGAAGAGAATCTCGATCTCTTTGAGAGAATGAGAAAGGGTGAGTTCGAAGAGGGCAAGTACACCCTGCGTGCAAAGATCGATCTTGCATCGGGCAACTTCAACATGAGAGACCCGGTCATCTATCGTATCAGATACATCAACCACCACAGACAGGGAAACAAGTGGTGCATCTTCCCCATGTACGACTTTGCTCATCCCATCCAGGATGCGCTTGAAGGCATCACCCATTCACTTTGCTCCCTTGAGTACGAGGATCACAGACCTCTCTATGACTGGGTGGTAAACAATGTTTCTGTTCCCTGCAAGCCCCGTCAGATCGAGTTTGCAAGACTCGGTATCAACTACACCGTTCTTTCCAAGCGTAAGCTCCGCAGAATGGTGGAAGAGCATATAGTTACAGGATGGGACGATCCCAGAATGCCTACACTCTGCGGTCTCAGAAGAAGAGGTTACACCCCCGCTTCCATCCGTGATTTCTGCAACAAGATCGGTGTTTCCAAGGTGGTTTCAACCGTTGACTATTCATTCCTTGAGTCCTGCTTAAGGGACGACCTCAACATGAACGCACCCAGAAAGATGGCAGTCATCCGCCCCGTTAAGCTCATCATTACCAACTATCCCGAAGGACAGAGCGAAGAACTTGACATTGAGAACAACCCCAACGATGAGAATGGCGGAACAAGAAAGGTGACTTTTTCCCGTGAACTCTATGTCGAGGCAGAGGATTTCATGGAAGAGCCCATTCCCAAGTACAAGAGACTGTTCCCCAACGGACCCGAGTGCAGACTTAAGGGCGCTTATCTCATTCAGTGCACAGGCTGCAAGAAGGATGAGAACGGTAATGTGGTCGAGATCTATGCAACCTACGATCCCGAAAGCCGCGGCGGAGATCCCGCAGACGGAAGAAAGGTCAAGGGAGCGACTCTCCACTGGGTAGATGCCAACAATTCCGTTGATTTTGAAGCGCGTCTTTACGACTATCTCTTCAATCAGGAGGATCCCGATGCTGCGGAAGACTACTTCAGCTGCCTGAATCCCGGATCTCTCGAAGTCCTTACGGGCTGTAAGGGAGAGAAGAGCCTTGAGGAAGTTAAGCCTTCCAAGAGCGGAGAGAACGAGCCTTCGTTCCAGTTCCTTCGTCTGGGCTACTTTGCTCTGGACTATAAGGATTCCAAGGACGGCAAGCTGGTATTCAACCGTTCCGTGGCTCTTAAGGACAGTTTTAAGAAATGATCATATGACAGAAGTTTCCCGATATTTGGGGGCTTCTGTCTTTTTGTGCGCGAAAAACTTTACTTTCACAGCTTTTAATGTTAAATTTATAGGAAGGCAAAAAAAGGAAAAATTATTAGAGAAAGACAAAAGGAGCATGCCCGGATGGATCCCATCGATGAGATAAAAGAATTTGGGGAAGCTTTGGAAGCGGAAACAGAAACAGAATATGTTGAAGAGGAAACTCCGTCAGATATTTTTCTGACTTCGGATGTGAAATTTATGGGTCACAAGGGATATGCCTTTGTGATCAAGGCTTCTGATGCCATTACTCCCGGCAGCGACGAATCCCGCATCTACGGATGCTACAGAGTGGACTCTGATGAGAAGCTTGCTGCCAGGATCGTTGTGTCTGTTACCCCGGATTCGCCCGAAGAGGAGATCGAGGCGCGGGAGAGAGTCATCACTTTTCTTGAAAGGGTGAGCGGCAGTCCCGATTCTCACATTCTTCCTCTGTTGGAACACGGAACGGCGAAGATAAACGGAAGACCTTACTTCGTAGAGGTTTATCCCTATTGTGAAGAAGCGGATCTGGGAAAGAGGAAGGGGAGTTTTACCTTAAGACAGCTTTCGAAAGAAGTTATCCCTGCCCTTAACAGCGCTCTTCGTTACATTCACGGTTCGGGACTGGTGTACAGGGATCTGAAACCCGAGAATCTTTTGATGTTTAACGGCCGTGTGGTACTGGCGGATTTCGGTATGGCCTGTCCCACGGATGAAAATGGATATGCCATAGACAGGGAGAGAATGGGGACTCTGGGCTATTATGCCCCGGAACTCATGTCCCAGCCTGCGGTAAAGGCTTCGGACTACTACTCCATGGGCCAGACTCTTTGGACTCTGTACAGCGGTGAGATGATGTATGCCGATGTGATCAGGAAGACCGAGGAACTGGGGCCCGAGGAGCAGAAGCAAAGTGTGGGACTTGCCATGGTGGGCAACAGCTATTTCGGTCTTGAGGAGATCCCGGAAGAAGATGCCTTTTTTGCAGTGCTTTTGAGAGGACTGCTACAGTTCGACCCCGCTCTTCGTTTTGACAATGATGCCGTCAACCGTTGGATGGAAGGCGACAAGAGCGTCATCACCGATGTTTCCGAAGCGGAAAAGGTCAGATCCTACACCAGAGCCTTTTCACTGTTCGGCGCGGAGTGCTGGGATGATGCGGATGTCTGCGCCCAGCTCTGCGAAAACTGGGATGAAGGCATAGAGGCTCTGTACGACGGGACAGTCAAGGATTTTTATCTGACTCAGGATCTTGAGAAAGCGACTTTTATCGAGAAAACAGTGAGCGAACTGCCGGCGGGAGAAGATGAACAGGCCGAGGAGTACTTTAAGAGTGTGGGCCTGGCAAAATTCATCCTTTACCTTTCGGAGAACAGGATACTCTGCTGGAAAGGTGAAATGTTCGAGTCTCCTGCGGAACTCGGTCTGTATATAGAAGATTATCTGTACGGAAAAGGGAAGGAAAACGACATTTACGGTCTCATCTTCTCCGAACTTGTTACGGAATGGTACAGGAAATCTCAGAACGCCTTCGGCGGAGTGGTGGATGAACTCGTGTCCATTACGGAGATGCTGAAGACAGGAGAGTTCGGAGCAAAAACAGCCATATACATGCTGTATTTCCTTTTCGTTCAGGACAGACGCAAGGTGAAGATGGACGAATGCCGGGAACTTAAGGAATATGTCCGCTATATGCTGGAACATCCCGGAAGGATCTATTGCAACGAAAACAACCGTCCCATCATCGATTCTCCCAGATTCATGGCGCTTCTGTGCGCCTGGGGCTATGAAGAGGCTGTGAAACTCTTTGTGGCAGATTCGGGAGAGGAATATGCGGAAAGGTTTGAGACCTTCTTTGATTTCCTTGCGGGAATGGCGGAAAGCGAAGAAGACATGAACCGTGTGGCTCTTCTCTATTGCGAGTGCGGTCCGAGAGGCCATCTCACCTGGTGGAGAAAGAACATGGATCACTATGTCTACTGCGGCAAAAAAGCCAGGGCTTTAAAGAAAAAAATGGAGGCCGTGGACATAGATCCCTATGCCGATCTTGACGAACAGAGAAAGGTCTTTGCCACCCTCAACAATCTGTCCAAACAGTTTCTGGAACTGTTCGAATCGGATATCTTCATGGGAAGCATGGGCATAGAAGGCTTTTCGGAGAATTATGTCTATTCGGACAGACTGAGTGACGGCTGGTTTTTTGAATTTCTTGGGCAGAAAGCGCCCCTGGGCTTCAAGTACCATCTGGAGATCCTTGAGCCGGATGTTCCCGAAGTCATAGAGGCTTCGGAAAAGGTTGAAAAGAAATTAAGGACAGCAACAGGAAAACTCAGGGAAGAATACGTTGAATTCGCCGAAAACAACGTGTTTTACAAAGAAGACACAGGCGGACATATAGTTGCACCGCTGATCACCTATGTGATACTTTTTGTCCTTGTTATCTTAAGAACAAGAGTTTTGGAATTTCTCCGGGACAGCATCGGAAAGCTTCCCTTTGTGAATGAGGGAACAGCCGAGAAGATAAGGAATGTTTGCGACAACCTGATCTCTGTAAACGAGGAGATCTGGTTCTCAGTCATTGTCTTCGGTGTTTCGGCAGCCATATTGTACAAGTTCTACAAGACTTTGATGAAGATCTACTGCAGACGAATAGAGTCCTATGACTCGGGGATAGATGTCCTGGAAGACCGTATTGCGGAAAATCTTGCTGCTTACAAGCACAGCAGTCTTAAGGAAAGGATAGTGAACTGTGCCCGTTACAATGAAGAGTATCGTACGGACACCGATAATGCTCCGGGAAGAGTCATTGCCGGCATCAGAAAGAAATTCCAGAGGACAAACGAAGTGGCAAAAGTCTCCAAGAAGTGGGTCAATCTTGGAATGTCTCTGGCTGTGTTCACAGGCATGCTCTTTTTCATAAAAGCCTATGTGGGAGAGAGAATGGAGACAGGCGTAGGCGGAGGAATGTCCGTGGCACTGGTCTTTCTGGCAGCAACAGCCATTATCAACATGATCGTATTCGGAAGTGGAGTTTATCTCGGAAAGCTTTCAAAGATCACAGGTGTTCTCATGACTCTGCTCTACGGCGGAGCCATTACGGAAGCCATGAGACATTACGGACTTGACAGAGCGCTGGATCTGAGAACTTCCGGTGTTTTTGACACTGTCAATCGTGCATATATCCTGATACCCGTTCTACAGACCTTGGCCATCCTTGCGACGGTGTTGCTTTCCGACTACAAGACCGAGCGTGAAAAATGGGAGAAAGGATTTGAGATCGATCCTTACTTTGATTTTAGACCCGAAGGAAACAAGAAAACCCTGTTTATCAGAGGATCTGTTTCGGGAGCACTGACTATGATCATATGTCTGTTCATGTCGGGAACGGAAGTGACACGGACCACCATCAGTCTTTTCGGCCGGACGTGGAAATCCAATAACACCACGCTTATGGGCGGGGTGCTGATCCCCATAGTCATTCTCGGCATATTGTGGTATGCGGCCAATTGCCTTATGAAACCCCGGGGATCTCATCTTTACGCTTTTTGGGGTAGAGGAAGGGCGATCGCAAACGAATTCATGATGTTTGTAATGGTAATTTCGGCTATGGTGTTCTCGGGAACAGCCATCAGTCCGTACGAGATGGTCTTCATGCTGTTCTGTTTCTCGGTTTCCTGCTTTGCGGCCCTGATCGCCCATCTGATAAATATGGCTGTCTGAGAAGGTAGGAAAGTCACGAGCTTTTTCATGGAAAACGTTAATGCTCAATATGTTAACAAATGTTAACATATTGAGCATATTTTTATTTAAAAATGATAAATCAACTTGAAAAAGATGTTAAAATATTGTATAAAGATGTTAATAGAATAGGTTGTCGTCATGTTTGTCACGTGACGAGGTGTATGAGGAAGGAGACATTTATGAAGTTTGCTAAAGAAAGAGCACAGATCATAGCTGATCAACTGCGGCAATACAGCATAGAGCAGAGTAGTGCCGTGGAAGGATGGAGCGTAAAAGAGGGATGCTTCATCACGCCCGAAGATGCCGACGAGGCTGCTGCATCGTGGCGCAGTTTTGATAACAGGAATGAATTATGGTACGGTCCCGACAGACATTACTGGTTCAGGACCGATGTTAAGATACCTGAGAATATGGACGGTAAAGAGGTCTGGTTCCTGGTAAGGACTCAGCTGGAAAACGGCGACGACGGAAGAAATCCTCAGTTTCTTGTGTTTGTAAACGGTCTTGTGACTCAGGGACTGGACATCAATCATAAAGAGATCCTTCTCACCACTCATGCCAAGGGAGGAGAGGTGCTCCGTATCGACCTTCAGGCTTATACGGGTACCATTCATAACGAATTTAAACTCCGCACCGACCTTCTTGTGGTCAATCCCGAGACCAATGCCCTCTACTATGACATTCAGGTTCCTCTTTGGGGACTCAACAGGATGGAAGAGGAAAAGCGTCCCAGAGTGGAGATCGAAGAGATTGTTAACGACACTGTTAACCTGGTGGATCTCAGAAAACCCGGAAGCAAGGAATTCCATGATTCCGTAAAGGCTGCTTCGGAATACATCGGAAAGCATCTCTATGAGGATCTTGCAGGCTATAGCGATGTCATCGCCACCTGTATCGGACACACACATATCGACGTTGCGTGGCTGTGGACAGTGGCTCAGGTGCGTCAGAAGGCTTGCAGAAGCTTTGCGACAGTACTTAAACTCATGGATGAGTTCCCCGATTACAAGTTCATGTCCAGCCAGCCTCAGCTCTACAAGTTCGTAAAAGAGCGTCATCCCGATGAATATGCCCGCATCAAAGAGCGTGTAAAGGAAGGAAGATGGGAATGCGAAGGCGGAATGTGGGTCGAAGCGGACTGCAACCTGACCTCCGGTGAATCCCTTGTCAGACAGTTCATCTACGGAAAGCGCTTCTTCAAGGAAGAGTTCGGAAAGGACAACCGTGTTCTCTGGCTGCCCGACGTTTTCGGATACAACGGGAACCTGCCTCAGATCATGAAGAAATCCGGTATCGACTATTTCATGACCACAAAGCTGGCATGGAATCAGTTCAACAAGATACCTTTTGATACATTTAACTGGGAGGGTATTGACGGAACCACCGTATTCACCCATCTCATCACAACTCTCGGCGTAGGCCAGAGCACAAAGAGCTATTTCACAACATACAACGGTATGCTTCATCCCGATTCCATCATGGGCGGCTGGGAACGCTACCAGAATAAAGACATCAACAACGACATCCTCGTATCCTTCGGATGGGGAGACGGAGGCGGCGGCCCCACAAGACAGATGCTGGAAACGGCAAAGCGTATGAAGAAGGGCATCAAGGGCATCCCCAAAGTTCGTCAGGAGGGCTCAAGAACCTACTTCGAAGAACTGGAAAAGAAGGTGGGAGGAAACAAACGCCTGCCCAGATGGGTGGGAGAACTCTACTTTGAGTACCACCGCGGAACACTGACTTCCATGGGAAGAAACAAGCGTTCCAACAGAAAGACCGAATATGCCATGATGGAACTCGAACTTCTGGCCACACTGGCAGCGCTTAAGGGCGAGAATTATCCCAAGGCCGAGATGGACGACATGTGGGAGATCATTTTGAGAAACCAGTTCCACGACATCCTTCCCGGTTCCTCCATCAAGGAAGTTTACGATGTTACAAAGGTTGAATATGCCGAACTTGCCAAGGAGATAAAGGAACTCTTTGAGGAAAGGACCGATGCTGTGATCGGACATGGCAATGACACGGTTCTTTTTAACACACTCGGCTTTGACAGAAACGATATCGTTACTTTTACCGGCGATGTTCCGGAAGCCTTCACCGACGGCAAAGAGACCTATGCGGTACAGAAGACGGAAGAAGGCGGTGTCGCATTTGTCAAGAACATTCCTTCCAAGGGCTATGTAAGACTTGCTGCGGCAGATGGAAAGACAGAGAACAGATTAAAGATCACAGATAAGGGCATAGAGACTCCTTTCTATGACATCAGGATCGACGGTAAGGGTCATTTTACCTCCGTATATGACAAAGAAGCGGAGAGAGAACTTCTTCTTAATGAAAGGATCGGAAACGAACTCAGGGTATACGAAGACAAGCCCATGTGCTTCTCCAACTGGGACATCGATTACTACTATCAGGAAAAGTCCTGGCCTGTGGAAGAGGTTACGGAGTTTAACTGGATCGAAAAAGGTCCCGTGCGTGCGGTTCTTTCTGTGGGGCTCAAGATCATGGACACTGTGATCCGTCAGAAGATCATGTTCTATGCGGACACCAGAAGGATCGACTTCGAGACCTATGTTGACTGGAAGTTCTCAGAGCACCTTATGAAGGTACATTTCCCTCTGGACATCCATACGGATGAGGCAAGATTTGACATACAGTTCGGTAACCTTACAAGAAAGATCCACAAGAACACCAGCTGGGATTTCGCGCGTTTCGAGTCCTGCGGTCACAAATTTGCGGATGTTTCCGAAGGCGGCTACGGCGTCAGCCTTATGAATGACTGCAAATACGGTTACTCCGTTCTGGATCACAATCTTTCACTCACTCTCATCAAGTCCGGTACCGATCCTCAGGCGGCAGACAGGGAAGAGCATTACTTCACTTATTCCCTCTACCCGCATATGGGAAGTTTTGCGGAAGGTCATACGGTTCGCGAAAGCTTCAACCTGAATGTTCCCGTAAAGGTTCTGACAGGTCACCCCGAGAAGGACAGCTTCTCCTTCATGAGCACGGATCGCGAGAACGTTGTTCTTGAGACCATCAAGAAGGCTGAGGACGGCGACGGCATCATCGTAAGACTCTATGAGACCCAAAACACCAGATGCCGTGTAAACCTTACCACCGCCTTCGATCTTAAGTCCGTAAGGGAAACGGATCTGGTGGAAGAGAAGGATCTCGGCGAGATCAAGACTTGCGGCAAGGGCTTCGGTTTTGAGATCAAGCCTTATGAAGTAAAAACATTCAGAATACGGTTGTAACGGACGGAATAATAAATGAACAGCAAAAAATACATTCTTCTCGGCTATGTGGGAAGCGGAGATATTACAGAGAGCGACGTTAAAAAGCTTACACACATAAATATAGCCTTCGGAGGGCTGCATTCCGACGGAACGGTGTCGGGAGCGGATCATGACAAGGTGAAGAAGATCCCGCTCATGAAGCAGTGGAATCCGGATATAAAGGTGCTCCTTTCTTTTGTGGGAGCACCGGGAGAAGGAAATTCATTCAGCATATGTTCCGCAGATCCGGGGTTACGTAAAAAGACTGCGGAAAACATGGCGAAACTCTGCATGGAGACAGGGCTTGACGGCATAGACCTGGACTGGGAATTTCCCTGTGTGCCCTCCAACGGGTGCGACACCACTCCTGCGGACAGAGACAATTTTACACTGCTTTGCAGGGAGATCAGAAATGCACTGGACAGACTTCCCGGAGAAAGGAAAATGCTGACGGTGGCTGCGGGAGCGGATGTTTATTACGTCCACTGTACCGATCTTCCCGCTCTGGCGGAGATACTGGATCACATCTGCCTCATGACCTATGACTTAAAGTGCGGTTTCCATGCTCTGGCAGGACACCACACGGCTCTCTACTGCAATGTGGGAGACGTTTTCAGAAACAGTTGCGATCAGGCGCTTACTTTGTTTAACAATGCGGGTGTGCCCAGAAACAAGCTTCTTATGGGCTGCGCTTTCTATTCGAGGAAGTGGACGGAGATACAGGACAGGAATCACGGCTTGCTGCAGATCTGCAAGTACGGCGGAGGATACGGCCCGGATTACGGAGAACTTTCGACGGAGTATGTTAACAAGCAGGGATTTGTGCGTTACTGGGACGACGAAGCAAAAGCACCTTATCTTTTCGACGGTTCAACCTTCCTTTCCTATGATGATCCCCAGTCGTTGAAACTCAAGGCTGAGTATGTAAAGGAAAAAGGATACGCGGGACTTTTCTACTGGGAGCATAAATGCGACAAGACAAGAGTGCTCCTGGATACGTTACACCATAATCTTTTTGATTGAAAATGAGGACAAGTCATGGCAGAAGAAATGGATGAAAAAGAAGCGGTTGTGGAGGGCGTGCACAATTACAGTCGCGCGGACAGATATGTTCCTCCGAAGGAAGAAGCGGTAAAGGAACATCTGGAGTGGTTCCAGGACCAAAAACTGGCTCTTATGATGCACTGGGGGGTTTATTCCCAGTGGGGCATCGTGGAATCCTGGGCTCTTTCCGACGAGGACGGAGACTGGTCAAGGGATTGCGTTGACTGGAACGTGGACGGCGAAACCTTTAAGAAACAGTATTTTGATCTGAACAAGACCTTTAATCCCGTAAGATTCGAGCCTGAAAAGTGGGCGGAAGAAGCTGCCAACGGAGGCTTTAAGTACATCGTGTTCACCACAAAGCATCACGACGGTTTCTGCATGTGGGATACAAAGGTTTCGGACTACAGGATCACAGCTCCCGACTGTCCTTTTCATACCCACAAAAATTCGGATGTATGCAAGGTGCTCTTTGATGCAGCAAGAAAGAAAGGTCTGGGCATTGCCGCCTATTTCTCAAAAGCGGATTGGCACATTCCATCCTACTGGAAAAATCAGGGAGAGAGAAGTTACCGTGGACCGGCATATGATCCCTCCAAAGAACCGGAAAAGTGGGAGGAATTTGTTAAATTTACCCATGATCAGATCAGGGAACTCACTTCGGATTACGGAAAGATCGATGTGCTCTGGTTCGATGCGGGCTGGGTCTGCAAGGAGAACGGAGAGGACATCCGTCTTGGCGAGATCGTGGATGAAGTCAGAAAAAAACAGCCATGGCTTCTTTCAGCGGACAGGACCGTGGGAGGACCTTACGAGAATTATGTTACGCCTGAACAGTGCGTGCCCGACGAACCTTTGGGCATTCCCTGGGAAAGCTGCATAACCATGGGAACTTCCTTCTCCTTTAAGTATGAGGACAAGTACAAGACACCAAGAGAACTGGCTCTTCTACTTATGGACATAGTCGTTAAGGGCGGAAATCTTGCGCTCAACGTGGGACCCCAGCCTGACGGAAGACTGCCGGAAGGAGCCATAGCTTCCATGAGAGGCCTCGGAGCCTGGCTCAAGGTCTTCGGCGAAGGCATCTATGGAACGAGAGTGTGCGCTCCCTACAAAAAGGACGGCATATATTTTACGCAGAAAAAGGCAGAGAACCTGATCTTTGCTTTCAAGATGTATGAAAATGAAACAGATGTGGCAGAAAAAGAATTTAACATTCCTTTGGATGCGGACATCAAGAAAGTCACCCGTCTGGAAGACGGTGAAAACGTGGAGTTTGTAAAGACCGGAACGGGCTACAGGTTTATCTGCGGCACGGAGGCAGAGGGTCATCCCATTGCCACTGCGTTCAGGATCCAAGTATAAAGGTTTATGATGGGAGGTTTTATTATGGGAAGACCGGAACTTACCGGAGATATTGTAAAAAAGATCACCTCTGATTTTGAAAAGGCTTTTGAGTTTTTCGGCGAGAGGCGTGACGAGATCCAAAAAGGGATAGGGACATTGAATGAGACGGAAAGAGTGCTGGTCAAGTATCTCTATGCCCATCTGCCTCTTTCGGATGTGGGAGCCTGCGATTTTGATGTGATTGCGGGATATGCCCGCCACGGCGCTTTCCTCTATGAGAAGTCGGAATTCCTTGAGGGGGTTTCCACAACGGATTTCCTGCAGTATGTCCTGGCTCACAGGATCAATTCCGAGGATATTACGGATTGCAGGAGATTCTTTTATGACAAGGTTTATGAAAGAGTAAAGGGAATGGACACGGCTGCGGCCGTTCTTGAAGCCAACAACTGGTGCTATGAACAGGCTACCTACCGTTCCACATCCATAAGGACGGCAAGCCCTATGACCGTCTATCTCGGCGGTTTCGGACGCTGCGGTGAGGAATCCACTTTCCTTACAACAGTTTTAAGAAGTCTGGGCATTCCTTCACGTCAGGTTTACGTTCCCCGCTGGAGCCACAGCGATTCCAACCATGCGTGGGTGGAGATCCTGATCAACGGCACATGGAAATACACCGGAGCATGTGAACCCAAGCCGGTGCTGAACAACGGTTGGTTCCCCTATGCTGCGAGCCGTGCCATGATCGTTCATTCCAGACTGTTCGACGACGAGACCTACACCTGCGAAGAGGTTACGGAGCATGACGGAACAGCCGTTCTCCTGAATGAGAGCAGAAGATATCTTAAGGGCCGTGTTTTTGAGACCACGGTAAAAGATGAGAACGGAAAGCCGGTGGAAGGTGCTGTTGTAAGATATGAGATAGTGAATTCTTCCGAGTTTTTCCCTGTGGCATCCTTAAAGACGGACAAAAACGGAAAAGCATGGATATACATAGGACAGGGTACCGTTCATCTTACGGCTCTTTTTGAAGGACGTATGGGTGAATGCTTTGCGGATGTTGATAAGTGCGAAAGCGCGACGGTGGTTCTGGGAGAAGAGCCGGAAGCAGACAGATGGGTGGGCTACAGCATCACAGCTCCCGCTTCATCCCATGTGAGCGATGTTCCCATGACGGAAGAAGAGGACAGGCTCCAGAATGAGAAAAATGCCCTTGGAGACAAGATCAGGAACGGAAGGCAGGAATCCTACTTCCATAAGGATTACGTTGAGAGATTTAAGGAATATGAGGGGATCACAAGAGCACTTAACGAGGCTCATGGTAATTTTGACACTCTGAGATCCTTCTTGGATTCCGATAAGGGTGGCTACGGACTTGCGGAAAAGGATATGCTCCTTACCACCATTTCCGACAAGGACTGCAGGGACATTACGGAAGAAACCCTTTTTGACGCTCTTTCCGCATTTGAATTCAGAAAAGATTTTGATAAAGAGATCTTTACAAGATATATCCTTGCTCAAAGGATCGTATTTGAAACAGCCACGCCCTACAGAAAGGCTCTTAGGGAGCGCTTCGGAGACAGAAGAGCGGAGATCGTAAGGGACCCTGCCGGATTCAGAAAACTCCTTGACAGGATGATAAAGACCTGCGAGAAAAAGGAATACACCACCATACTTTCGACTCCCGAGGGGCTTCTTAAGATCGGCTCCGGTACGGAAATGTCCAAGGATGTGCTCTTTGTTGCCGTGCTCCGTACCTTCGGAGTGCCCGCACGATTTGACTGGCTTTACGGCAAGCCTCAGTATATGAAGGGTGACAGCTTTGTCTATGCCGATGAGAGATATGAGAGGACTGCGGAACTTAAACTTCACAGCCTGGATGAAAAAGATCCGGAATATGAAATGAACTATTCCATCGGAATGAGACAGGCTGACGGCAGTTTTGAGACCATAGGAGCCTGGGGAACGGGATTTACCAATAAGACCGCATCCTTCAAACTGGCTCCCGGAGAATACAGGATCCTGACCTGTGAAAGAATGCCCAGCGGAAGCATTGCAGGCCACACCTATCGTTTTACTCTTGCAAAAGACGAACTTAAAGTCATAGATATATCCTGCGCCGAAGTGAGTGCACGGGAATTTGTTTCCGAAAAGACACTGCCGGATACGGTACTGGCATATACAAAGGGTGACGAAGGAAAGGGACTTCTGATCTTCGCCGATCCCGGAAAAGAACCTACGGAGCATGTGTTCAACGAACTGCTGGAGATCAGTAAGATGTCCGGATTCCCCAAGTGCAGCATGAGGCTGGTGCTCAAAGACAGGGAAGGACTTAAGGATCCCACCATGACAAAGATCCTCGCCACCTATCCCGAGATGAAGGTTTCCTTCTCGGACATCGACAAAGAGGCGGGTGAAGTTGCAAAGGCCACGGAAGTGGCATTAAAGGGACTTCCCTACATCTGCGTTACCGAGGGTGAGAGAAAGAGTCTTTATGCATGCAGCGGCTATAACGTAGGCTGTGTGGATGTGTTTGCCAAGATCATAAGGGAGGCTGAATAATGTTGAGTAAAATCGAATGGATCGCAGAACGCGACAAAGCATGGAATGAGTATGCGGAGAGGGAGAGAAAGAATCCTGCCCGTCTTGATGAGATACAGAACAAAAGAATGGATTTCGGCGAAGTGACCATGAGATACGGCATCTCGGTCATCGGAGAGCCGGATGAGAAGGGCTATCCTCTTTACATCGCCATGCACGGCGGCGGCGGAAGCCCCACTCCCGACATCAACAACCAGCAATGGGAGCATATGGGCATATACTACAAGAACAGTGTCAAGAGAGGCGTCTATGTCAACACCAGAGGCGTCAGGGACACCTGGGACTGCCACGGCAATCCGGAATCCTTCCCTCTCTATGACCGACTCATCGAGAACATGATCCTGTTTTACAATGTGGATCCCAACAGAGTTTATTTCCTTGGCTTCTCCGCAGGAGGAGACGGTGTTTACATCTGTGCGCCCAGAATGGCCGACAGGCTTGCTGCGGCAAATATGTCTGCGGGACATCACAACGGGACCAGCGTATGGAACATGAGAAACACTCCCTTACAGCTTCAGGTGGGAGAACTGGACGGCGCATACGGCAGAAATCTGGTTACTGTGGACTATCAGGTGAAACTGGATGAGTATGCCCGGAAATACGGCGGATATGTCCACAATACATTCGTACACTTCGGAAAGCCTCATAATTTCTATGACAATCACGGCGATGAGCTTCAGGAAGTCATCAAGGATGTGTACAAATGGCATGATGAAGCAGAGACAAGCGATGAAAAGCCTGCCACTGTGAAAGCGGACACGGATGCCGTGCATTTCCTGGACAGATATAAAAGAAACCCCTATCCCGAAAGGATCGTATGGGATCTCAAGAACCGTGCTCCCATGAGAAGGGTGGAGAGTTTTTACTGGCTCAGCTGCCCCAAGGATGTGCAGGAAGGCTTTATCGTTGCGGACATCGACAAAAAGAAGAACAAGATAACCATCCTTCCGGACACCACGGCCAAGGAATTTGACATCCTCTTGAACGACGACCTTCTGGATCTTGACGACATCGTAAGGATCGAGACTCCAAACGGAGGATTTGAAGGAAAGATCGAGAGAAAGAAAGAAGAGATACTTAAAACCTTAAACGAGCGCGGAGACAAGGATTACATCTTCAGTGCCCGCTATCATGTAAACATCTGACGGGGGACAAAATGAAAAAGACCTGTCTGAAAATTTTATTCCTGATGTTTGCCCTGTCGGTGATAGGTCTGGGAGGCTGTTCGCAAAAAGCGGAGAAGATCACTGCCACTCCCACAGCCACCCCCACACAAAGGGTCAAAGGAAAAGTCACTGCCACCCCTACAGCAGAAGTGAAGGAAGTCATAGAGGAACCTGAAGACGGCAAAATGCCCGTATTGTGGATCACCACCGAGACAAAAGAGGATGTGACCTCAAGAGATGAGTACATCAAGGGTACCATCAAGGCGGATTTTGCCAAGGAAAACTACTTTCTTCCGGAAACCGTGATAGACATAAGAGGCAGAGGCAACGGCACCTGGAATTTTGAAAAAAAGTCATACAAGATAAAATTCGAAGAGAAACTGAACCTCCTGAACGTGGGAGAGGGGAAGGCAAAGAAGTGGGTGCTCCTGGCCAACATGTGCGACCAGACCCTTCTGAGAAACTATGTGGCTCTTAATTTCGGAGCAAGCCTTCCGGGCATAGATTATATGCCTGCCTGCCGTTCTGTGGTGGTCTATCTGAACGGAGAATACAGAGGAGTTTATCTTCTCACCGAGCAGATAGAAGAGAAGAAACACAAAGTCAGACTTGATATGAGCGATCTTGAGACTTCCACGGACATAGGTTATCTTTTTGAAATGTCTTATTATGCGGATGATGTGGTCTTCAACGCAGCCAACAGAAATTTCAAACTGAAGTCCGATCTTTCCCAGAATCCTTCTCTTGCATCGAAACAGCTTACTTACATCAGGGATTATGTGGAAGAGTGCTATACAGCAGTCAGATCCGGCAAAAAGGATGAGATCGAAAAACTCATAGACATCGATTCCCTGGTGGACACCTATCTTTTGGAAGAGACCATCAAGAATCTGGATTGCGGCTGGGATTCCTTCAACATGTACAAGGATGCGGGAGGAAAGCTTTTCTTCGGACCTGCCTGGGATTTTGACCTTTCCCTGGGTAACGGAGACGAAGGAACGGAGTACCCCACGGATTTCTATGCGGCTCTGAACCTTAAGGGACAGTCTAATCTCTGGTTCTTTAACTGCATGAAACAGAAATGGTTCAGGGAGATTGTGAGAGAGCACTGGAACAGTCAGGAAGCACAGAGAAAGAATGCCGTCGGCATGCTTTTGGAAGAGGCTGAGGCCGGATATGACAGCTACTGCAGAAACTTTCAAAAATGGGATGTGCTCGGCACCAAGCAGAGCAGAGAGACTGCGGAGATCCTGAACCTAAAGACTTACAAAGAACATGTGGATTATCTTGTGAAATGGATGGAAACCCGTTTTGCATGGCTGGATGAGCACATCAACGACGAAAGATTCCTGTCGGATGATTTTGTGGCCTGGGCTACGGACATGTGGAACGAGACTACGGGAGATTATGCGGTTGCGGAAAGCGGAGCGGCCATCCCGGATGCCACCCCCGAAAAGCCTTACGGTTCATCCGCTGTGATCCTCAATGCTCCCGCGGAACGTTTGGAAGGAAATTTCAAACTCCTGAACTGCTACATCAATGTGAGCAAGGCGAAGGCAAATGTGCCGGGATATACGGGAGAAGACTTCACAAATCTCTTTGACAACGACACCGGTACCAAGTACTGCACCTTCAGTTATACAAATTTCGACATCTCCTTCAGCCTGGACGAGCCGAGACTTGTGACGCATTACGCGCTTTTTACCGGAAATGACACCGCAAGCTATCCTGTGAGAAATCCCAACTCCTGGAAGCTTTATGCCTCCAACGATCCCAAGGCGGACAGGAACAATTCCTGGGTGCTGATATCGGATATGTTCGACGGAGATGCACTGACCACGGCTTCCCGCCGGGGCACAGGTTTTGAGACCATTGCCGACAAGCCTTACATGTACTACCGTATAGTGTTTGAGAACGGATATGACATGATGCAGCTTTCGGAACTCTGGTTACTTGAAAAAACAAAACAGCAATAAAAATAGAGCAGCTGTAACGGCTGCTCTGATTTTTTAGCAATCTGTGGAATGACGGAAGATGACTTCGGAACAGAGATATATGATCTCATTGCATGCCTTGGGATTACGGATCCTGTACATGAGCTGATGCATGAGTCTGAGTCCCAGTTCATCGTTGTGGACCTGAACGGTGGTGAGATCGAAGTATCCGAAGTACTCGGGGTTTCCGTCGAAGCCGGAGATGAGTATGTCCTCCGGAACCGAAAGGCTCCGGGATGTGAGATCCTTGTAAACTATGCTTGCAACGAAGTCACTTACGCAAACGAAAACTTCGGGAAGCTCTTTTATGGAATCTATGAAGGCATGGATCTCTTCATAGTAGGTGTTGGTGCCGATGGAACCTGTAAGACAGCAATCTTTGAGGAGGGGGAGATTGTATTTCTCCAGTGAGTGAAGAAAACCGTAATAGCGCTCGTAGTTTGTCTGGGCATATTCGATATCTCCGATGAAACCGAAACGTTTCTTGCCTTTCTCCGCCAGAGTGTCAACGATCTCGCCGATGCCGGAACGGCCTTCGATGAGGATCAGATCGCCGTTCAGTTTTCTGTAGGGGAACTTTGTTACCGTATCCATGAAGACCTTGGGGATGGGGAGAGCGGAGAGTTTGCCCAAAAGTTCCTCACTGTACACGTTCAGCACTATCATGCCCTGGACCGTACCGTTAGTGAGTACGGAAGGAAGCTCATAGTCGTTTTCGATGTTGTCGGAAGGAAGATAGGTGTACATGAGATTAACGCCCAGAGAAGATGCTTCTTTTGCTATTTCGTGGATGATGCTCATCCAGAATACCGAAGTTTCGGGACGGGACACGGTGACTGAGATGGTGAGTTTCTGATCGGCCGCCGGACGGGTCCGGAAAAGAATGGAAGCGTCGGGAGGATTGCCTTCGCCGGCGGTGTTTTCCGAAGGGGGTTCTTCGATCGGCATCTGTTCGGAGAGATATTCTTCCGACTGAGCCAGGAGTTTGTCATACAGGTTCCTGACGTTTTCGGGAACTCTGTATTTTAACCGGATGGCTGTTTCTATGACTTCTTTTCTGGTGCTGTCCGAAACTCCTTCCCGCATGGTCATTACTTTCCAGACAGTAACGCGGGAAATGTCCAGTTCGTCCGCAATGTCCTGCATTGTGATCTTTCTCATACTCTCTCCTCTGAATTGCCTATATTGACGTCACCCTGCCGTCGGCAAATATTGTAATGCATTTACGATCCGATGATGTACCGTTATAAACCGAGATCTCGAAGAAATGATCCGTCACCTGAAGTTTGTAATCCAGAGCCTTTACGGATCTGTTCTCTTCACAGGGGGAATATTCTTTTAAGATATCCGTAAGAACCTTAAGGTCGTCGGTGTAGCGGTCATGGAGCTCTTTATGGATCTGCTCCGCATAGTAAAGCTTTCTGAGTTCCCATTTAACGAGTTCTTCTTCGGGAACGGTGAAGTGGGAATTTTCATTCTCTGCGAAAACCAGGAAGCCCCAAAGTTCGGGATAGTGGATGTTGATCACTCCTGTGGGAGCCCAAACCCAGTTGTCTTCGGGAAGGGGCAGATCCGAGTCGGGACGTTTCCTCTTCTCGATCTTTCCGTTAACTTCGTCCACGGTCCACTGTACTCTTGAAAAGTTCAGTCTGTAGTACTCTCCGGTACGTGGCTTGCGGCTTTCGGGAGTGCATTCGCAGACAGCGGCGAAGGGGATCACCACTTCCACCGACCAGGAATTGTTGTCTTTTGAAAGGGAGCCGAGAGTTCCGTTTATGTGAACCGCCGTCCGTAAACCGTGCATATCATAGCAGTTCACCGGCTTTCCGCTGTCTCTGTATGCCTTTGTGAGAAGCAGATCCCAAACTGTGTTAAGGGCGTTCATTTCATATTCGTAATAGCCCTGGGTATCGGAATCAGGGTCGATGAAGATCTCGAAATCATTGTCGCGGAAGATCACGCTGTCCCTTTCGGTCTGATAGGCCCATATCTCGTTGCCCTTAAGAAGAGCGGCGATGTAAAGGTTATCTTCGTCCCATTGCATCTTGGCATAGGTCACAAAACGGGGGAGAGGACGGATGTCACCCTCGATATCCACGAAATTGTCGGTAAATGGAACATCTTTCCAAAAGTCTTTTTCAATATTTCCGTCAAGAACGAAATTTTTGGCCCTTTTTGGACAAATGTAGATCGGAGGGTTAAATCCCACAGCCGGAATGGGAATCTTTGGCGCTATTTTCATGTTTCAAACTCCTGATTAAATTTTCAGATTATTTTCTGCCCCATTATATCATTTAAATATTAAAACGGCAACATTTTATTAACATTTTTTATTAATATTTACGTTTGACATGAGGAAATGTTAAGGGTAAAATATTAACATATGTTGATTCGATTTACGGATATTCTTTAAAGGAGTACCTATGAAAGATGTAAACGAAATAATCTCCGATGAGAATGAGAAACCCGAAAAGCGTGCAAAAGCCCTGCTTTCACTCATGACTTTAAAGGAAAAGGTCGGGCAGCTGAACCAGCATCTTTACGGTTTTAATATTTTTAAACGTAAGGGAGATGAATTCGAACTTACGGAGGAATTCCAGAAAGAAGTGGATGAATTCGGCGGAATAGGAGTTCTTTACGGGCTTTACAGAGCAGATCCCTGGTCCGGGAAGACTGCAGAGAACGGTATCACTGCGGAACTGGCTCCGAGAGCCTACAACACCGTCCAGCATTATGTGATGGAACATTCAAGACTCCACATTCCTATGCTGGTGAGCACCGAGTGCCCTCATGGACATCAGGCTCTGGATTCGGGGCTTCTTCCTGTTAATCTTGCCACAGGTGCCACATTTGACGGTGAACTTTGCAGGAAAGCCTTCAAGGCTTGCGGCAGGCAGCTTAAGGACATGAATGCGGATCTTGCTCTGATGTCGGTTCTTGATGTCTGCAGGGATCCCAGATGGGGAAGGAGCGAAGAGTGTTTTTCCGAAGACCCGTATCTCTGTTCTGTAATGGCGGAAAATGCCATTAAGGGTATGAGATCATCGGGAGTGGCTACGGTGGCAAAACATCTCTGCGCTCAGGGTGAGACCACAGGAGGCATCAATGCCAGCGCTGCCTTGATCGGCGAAAGGGAGTTGAGAGAGATACATCTTCCGCCTGTAAAAGCTGCGGTGAAGGCCGGGACCGATGCGGTGATGGCGGCTTACAACGAGATCGACGGTGTTTACTGCCATGCCAACGATAGACTCTTAAACGGTATTCTCAGAAATGAATACGGTTTTCAAGGCTTTGTAATGGCTGACGGATGTGCTGTCGATGCTCTGACAGGTATGACGGGAGATACTGAAAAGTCTGCTGCGCTGGCTCTTTCATCCGGAGTGGATGTGAGCCTTTGGGACAAGGCATTTACCACACTTGCGGAAGCTTGCGAACGGGGACTTGTGAGTGAAAGGGCCATCGACAGGGCGGTTCTGAGAGTTCTGACCCTTAAATTTAAGCGTGGGCTTTTTGAAAAGCCTTACATAGAGAAGAAAGTTAATAAAGCCGAATACTATGACATCCATAACCTTTCGGAACGGATGGCGGAGGAATCGGTGGTATGTCTCAAAAACAGCGGCATTCTTCCTTTGAAGAAATGTAAAGTCCTGGTTACGGGACCCAATGCCCATGACATATACAGACAGTCCGGAGACTATACACCGCCCATAGACAAGGGTTCTTCCCGCACGGTCCTTGAAGGATTAAGGGAGTATCTTGGGGAGAACAACACCGTATATGCGCCGGGATGCGGACTCTTTGAAGCGGATGAAAAAATGTGTGCCGAGGCTGTAAAAAAGGCTTCGGAATGTGACGTCATCATCGCTGTCATGGGAGGATCTTCATCCAGATATGAAAGTGTGAGATATGATACCAACGGCGCCGCTCTTAAAGATGACAGGATCTCCATGGATTGCGGTGAAGGAAGGGATGTGGCTGACTTAAGACTTCCGAAAGCCCAGACTGCCTTCGTCCGTGAACTTAAAAAATGCGGTAAACCCGTGGTAACCGTCGTGATATCCGGAAGACCTTACGGCATCGGAGAGGTGGCGGCAGAAAGTGATGCCCTACTGCAGTGTTTCTATCCCGGACCCTACGGAGGAAAGGCTCTCGGCAGAGTGATCTTCGGAGAATGCGACGTTACGGGAAGACTTCCCGTGTCTGTTCCCGAAAGCAGCGAAAGCCTTCCCTGTTACTACAACTCCAAAAACTCCTACGGAAAAGAAAGCTACGCCGATGAAAAAGGAAAAGTCCTTTACGGTTTCGGAGCGGGGCTTTCCTACACGGAATTTGAATTTAAGGACATAGAAGTCTGCAAAGACAGGATCGTGTTTAAAGTTAAAAATACGGGAAAGCGTCACGGAACTACGGTTCCCATGCTGTTTTTGAAAAACAGGGAGACGGAAGCGACGGCCAGAGTGTCGGAACTTAAATGGTTCAAACGCCTGTCTCTTGAAGCGGGAGAAGAAGAGGAAGTATCCGCAAAACTTGATAGGGATACATTTAAAACCTATGACAGGAACATGCGCTTTGTAACGGAACCCGGCGTTACGGAATGGACACTTAAAGACGGGGACAGGATCATTGCACAAGGCAATGTTGCAAGAAGATGAGGAGACAAAATATGAGAGTTGAGATCATACCGAAGCCCTTTAAAACAGAGGAGAAGGAAGGAAATTTCCTGCTTTCCTACAACACTTCCCTGGAGCTTAACGAAAACTGCGGAATGGAAGAGCATTTCTATGCAAAACTTCTGGCTGACACCGTTAAGAAGGAAACGGGCTGTGACCTGAAGATTGAAAAGGGAAATACGGAAGAGGATAATGTCATTGTTTTTGAAAGACTCAAGGATGACGAGGTCATGCCCGAAAATGTCAGAACGTTGATCTATCAGATGCGTGACGAAAACTTCAAAGCTCCGGATCCGGAAACGGAAAAGTACTGGAGGATCAGGACGGAAAGCTACGAACTGGAGATAGATGAAAAGAAGATAAGGATCGCAGCAAGATATGACCGCGGTATCCTTTACGGAGTTCAGACTCTGAGACAGATCGTGTCACAGTGCAAAATGGTGCTTCCGGCAATGAAGATAGAAGACCGTCCGTCACTGGCAAACAGAGGCTTTATGCACGATGCCACCAGAGCCAGGATCCAGAAAACGGAGTACTACAAAGCACTGGCCGACAAGGCTTCGTATTACAAATTGAACCAGCTGCAGCTTTATGTGGAGCACAGCTACATGTTCAAGAACTTCACGGAAGTGTGGAGAGACGACACACCCCTTACCGCCGAAGACATATTGGAACTGGACGATTACTGCTTTAAAAGAGGCGTGGAGCTGGTTCCCTGCATCGCTTCCTTCGGTCATCTGGACAAGGTGCTGAAAACTCACAGTTTTGCTCATCTCTGCGAACTGGAAGGTTCGGACAAAGAACGGTTCACCTTCGGCGGAAGGATGGAGCATCACATTCTTAACATTTCAGACCCCGGAGCATGGGATTTCGTGAGGGATATGCTGGATGAATTTATGCCTCTCTTTTCTTCGAGGCAGTTCAACCTCTGCGGTGATGAGACCTTTGATCTGGGCAAGGGAAGAAGCAAGGCCCTGGCGGATAAAGTCGGTACTGACCGCATGTATGTGGACTTCATCGGAAAGATCGCGGGACACCTTGTGGAAAAAGGAAGAAGACCCCTGTTCTGGGGAGACATTATCGTGAGCTTCCCTGAACTTCTTAAGGAACTTCCCGAAGAGATAGTCTGTCTGACATGGGGCTATGCGGAAAATGAGCATTTCAGATGCTCCAAGACCATGCACGACGCAGGGGCTACCCAGTACATATGTCCGGGAGTCCATGGCTGGAGACATTTGATCAACAGACTGTCGGCTGCTTATGCGAATATTTCAAGAATGAGCGGATATGCTCAGGATTACAACGCTCTTGGACTTTTGAACACCGACTGGGGAGATTACGGACATCTGTCGGATCCCAGATTCTCGCTGCCCGGACTCATATACGGCGCAGAGGGCGCCTGGGCGGGTGATTTACCCGACGAAGGTGAAGAAAACAGGAGGATATCCGTTACGGAATACGGAGACAGGAGCGGCAGGATCGCAGACATTTTAAGTCGCCTGGGCAATTGCGAAGGCGTTGCCTGGGAGCATATGGTCCAGTATCAGGAGTACATGACCGGAGGAGAGCATTCCCTTGAAGAGCAGGCTGATTTCTTCGGACGTATGCACGTGGGAGATGTTTCAGGAAAGAATGAAGAGATCGCATCTCTCGTACGTGAGCTGGCGGAGATCTCGGGACAGTGCTCTGAGTCGGGAAGAAAGATCATACCCACATATATGCTCCATGCAAAGGGACAGATGCTCCTGAACACTCTTGCGGGAACCATCGGCGAAAAGCACCTTGGCTGCCTGACTGTGGGACAGACTTCCGAAAATGTTCTTCCGGGAACCATGGATCCGGAAAGGCTGGCGGGCTGCCTTGAAAAATGGTTCGAAGAATACAAGGAAAGCTGGAGGACCACTTCAAGAGAAGCGGAACTTTACAGGATATCCGCCATATTTGTATGGTACGGGGATTTCCTAAGGACCGCGTTTAAGAAATGATGATCTGATTACAAGTGCCACCCTATTATATCAGGGTTGTTTTGTTAACAAATGTTAACAAAACAACCTTTTTTTTATTCTTTCTTAATCAAATATTATAAAAGGTGGAGAATGTGTTAACTTTTGCGGTTAAAATTATTGACTTTTCCTCCATATTGTTGTATCTTATTTGTTAACATTAGTAAAATGAACAAATAATAATCTTAACACCCTTTGGGGGTCTTATGAAGATACGGGGAAACAAAAGCTTAACATTGTTAGCAATATTTGCGCTTTGTCTTTCGGGATGTTCCCTAATTCCTACGGAGCATCTCAGGGAACCTGAACTCTTCACCGGCGAAGACGTACCGGAATATGAATTTGCCACTGTGAAAAAGGGTAACCTCATTAAAGAAGAGAATGTGGTCTGCACATACATGTCCATAGACAGTCAGGAACTCTCCTTCGATATCGCGGGAGAAAAATACGGCGGGATCTATGTACAGGCGGGAGATGAGGTGAAAAAGGGCGATCTGGTGGCGGAACTTGACACTGCCGCCGAGAAACAGATACTTGAGGATCTCCTTTCCGAAAAAGAACACGCGGAATATATGCTGTCTCTTCTTAAAGAAAAGAGAGCGCTTACTGCGGAAAGAGCAAGACTTCTTTATGAAGCCGCCGATGTCGGGGAGAAGATAAAAAGGGACACTCCCGAAGAGGTTTGGAATTCTTTTGAGCCGGATATCATCCTTTTGGAGGACCGGATAGAGGAACTCAGCAATTCCGTTACGGCATACGAACAAAGGATAGAGGACTGCAGACTGTATGCGGATATGGACGGTACGGTCACTTATGTCAAAGAGATAAATTCAAAAAGCACCAGTATAGCAGGAGCCAGGGTAGTGGTGATCTCGGACCTGTCCACGTCGCTTTTTAAATCATACACCACACACAAGCCTCTTTTCACCACAGGTTCAAGGTTTACGGCGGAGATCGATGGCAGAAACTATCCCGTGGAAGTGGCGGAACCTGATGAATTCGGGATAGCAGCCAAAGAGAACGAAGTTTTTTTCAAGATAATAGGAAGCGCCTACGGACTGACCGACGGAAGCAAAGGCACGGTGAAAGTGGTCACGGAAAGTGCGACAAATGTGCTTTATGTGGACTCGAAAGCCGTAAATTCCTACGGCGATCAAATGATAGTTTTTTACTTGGACGAAAATAACGTACGTAACTACAAAACGGTAAAGATCGGAGTTACCATAAACGGTTTTACCGAGATCAGTTTCGGAGCTCACGAAGGGGAAGAATTTATCATCGGTTAATGTGATGATAAAAGGTGGGATATGAATGGAGTGAGGTTACAGCTTAAATATATGGCGGCGGTTTTGATCGGAACCTTGCTTTTGGGCGGATGCCAAAAGACGGCAGCACCCGAGCTGAAGCCTTCCGTAAAGGGAGGGACAGACACCGAAAAGGCGACGGTTAAAGATATTTCCGAGGCAGCCTGCGGCGTTTACACAGCCGTATGTACCACGGAAGAACTTAAGACCGGAGTCGGCGGCTATTTTAAAGAGATGTTCGTCACCAGAGGAGACAGTGTTAAAAAAGGCGATCTTCTGGCTACGGTCAGCTTCACCCCCGTTGCGGAAAAACAAGAAGAAGAGATGGAAGATGAGCCGGATTTCGATCTGCAGCTCAGGAAAATAGATTATGCCATTGCGAGTGAGGCATATGAGATCCTGTTAAATAAAAAAGAAAAGGGCGAAAATTATGAGAGGGATCTTGATATAGCTCGTATAGACAAAGAACTTGCGCTCATAGCTCTCAAAGAAAAAGGCATAGGGGAAAAAGATGCCGGTCTTGAGACGACTGACCTTAAGAAAGAAGAAACAGGGCAGGTCACTTCTTCCGAAGTCATTGCGGAAGAAAAGGTGATGGAGATCAGAGCACCCTTTGACGGGAAGATCGTATACAGAGCACCTTTTGTATACGGAGACAAAGTGGATGCGGACTATCCTCTTTTCGCAGTCAGCGGAGGAGAAACCTATCTCCTGGGAGATTACATCTATGAGGCGGATCTTAAGGGAGATGTGAAGTTTTACGCCTATGTGGACGGGGAACGCCTGGAACTTGAAAAATATCCCTACAGTGCGGCGGATTACATCGCCAGAAGAGCACGTTTCAAGGTCCCGGAAAACAGCATTGAAACAGGCAGCACCGTCGGAGTCTTTGTGGAAAGCATCCTGAAAAAAGATGCCCTCTGCATTCCCATCGATGCAGTGAAGGCTGATTCGGAAGGTTATTACTGCATAGTTATAAAAGACGGTGAAAACCTTAAAAAACAGATAAAGATAGGATCAAGGACTTCTGCGGTGGCAGAGATCCTTGAAGGACTTGAAGAAAATGATGAGGTGGTCGTCTCGACGGTTTCAAGAACAGCGACCGGAACGAAGACGGGAACAGCACGTTTTGACACCTTTTCAAAAGATAACAGTTACGTGGGAACACCGGAATTCAACAATACCACTCTTTACTTTAATTCGGACGATATGGTCTTTGACGGCTTCTTCATCGACGAGGGACAGCGAGTAAAGAAGGGAGAAGCACTGGCAAGGTGCGTTTCAAAAAGTTCCGGAAAGACATTGGAGGAGTTGGAACAGGAACTTTCGAGAGTAACGGAGAAGATCGAAAGATTCGAAACTTCGGCAAAAACAAGCAGAACAGCTGTATCGGAAAACATGAAGAACCTCCCCGCCGAGGAAAAGAAACTGGCGGAACTTAAGATCTTAAGGATTGATACGGAATGTGAAAAAAATGTCTTCAATCTTAAGATAAAAAAGACGGAACTTGAAAAAGAGACAGATGGGCTTAAAGGCCGGATCGCTTCCGAGGTGCTCAAAGCACCCATGGACGGTGTGGTGGATAAGCTGGCCTATGTTTCCGAAGGCTCCGCAGTGGGATCTGACAGATGGATGGTAATGATGCACTCCGAGGAAGAGGAATTCATATCCGTTACGGACAGAGACGGCGTGATCACTGCGGGAGTGAAGGTCAGTGTTCAGGCCAACGGTAACGAGTTTTACGACGGAACCGTGGTCCAGTCCGATTCGGTTCTGGAAGGCAAAGGCAAGATCGGTAAAGCATACATCCTTTTGGATGATGCTTCGGTAGAACTGTCGGGCTTACACAACATTGTCGTGATCGTTAAAGATCCGGTCATCGAACATGTTCTGTTGATCCCGAGAGCGGCACTGATGGTTGCGGGAAACAGGGAATATGTTCTGGTGGCAGCTGACGGTGTATGTAAGAAGAGATATGTGACGACAGGACCTTCCAACGGAGAGTACTACTGTATACTGAACGGTATTTCGGAGGGTGACGAAGTCGTGATACAATAGTTGTTCGGCAGAGTGGGTTTATATATGCTTCGTTTTTTGGCACAGAAAATTAAAAACAGAAAATGGCTGATGCTTTGTCTTGTAATGGGTAATGTTCTTTTGATCTCCGTGCTGTGCTGCATCACCATGTATTCTGACGGTATCAAATCAAGGATACTGGGAAGACGCATGGAGGTGAAGCTTTCCGAGGCAGGAGAATATCCTTTGAAACTCAGCATGAATGCGGTGCTCACCGTCGTGGATGAAAAAAGACACACGGGAGATGTTTTTGAGACTGCGGACGGATATGCCGGAGAGTTTCTTAAGGACGGCAGTACCGTTAAAGAAAGTGTGAGATACTTCACCATCTCGAGCAATGCTCGAACTTTGATCAAAAGAAACGGCAAAGAACTGATCTTACCCCTGAACCTTGGATACATGAGCGGTCTTTCCGACCACATCCTCATCACATCTGGAAAGGGCTTCGAAGCAGACGGAGAGGGGGCTCTTCCCGTCATTGTCAGTGAAAAGTTTCTGGCAGTGAACAAACTGGTGCTGGGAGAAGTCCTGAGCCTTGACAAGATCAAGGAAGAGGACGGATCCGGTCTTCGCGTCAGGATCGTGGGAAGTTTTACATGTTCCGACAGGACCGATATCTATTGGGTAAATTCACCGGCTTATTACGATTCCACCATGTTTCTGGCCGACGACATCTTCATTGACAGATTTGTTGATTTCAAGGCTCCTCATTACGCTATGAGAGGAACCTGGCATATTCTTTTTGATTATTCGGATCTTTCGCAAAAGAGCATAAAGAACATCCTTAAGATCACCAAGAACGTGGTGGCAACGGCAGAACAGGAATCCGCTCTTACAGTGAAAGAAAACTATATTTCGGAACTTGAGGCCTTCATCACCGAAGACAACAAGACGGCCGAAACCCTGATGATCCTTCAGGCACCCATACTCATCCTGCTTCTTGCTTTCATCGTCATGGTGAGCAGACAGACACTTCTCCTTGAACAGGGAGAGATTGCGGTCCTTAAGAGCAGGGGCATTTCAAAGATCAGGATCATCAGCCTCTATTTTGTTCAGAGTTTAATGATCGGACTGATGTCCGTGATCCCCGGGATCCTTCTTGGGGCACTGCTCTGCGAGGTACTGGGATCGGCCAATGCTTTTCTGGAGTTCGTGGGAAGAACCCCTCTGAGGATAAAGATCTTCGATCCCGAAGTCATTCTGGATGCGGTCTTAGGAGTTCTGGGAGCCATGACAGCCACAGTGCTTCCCGTGGTGTTCCTTTCCGACAACACCATGGTCTCTCAGAGATCAAAGAAAAAGAAGAGAAGGCTAAATATGCCTGTATGGCAGAAGTTCGGACTGGATCTTGTGATCCTGGCCGTGGGCTTTTACGGACAGCATTCCTTTGCGGGACATGAAGAAGAACTTGCGGAGAGGGTGCTTAAGGGTGAAAGCCTCGATCCTTTGCTTTATTTCTCGTCCGCTCTCTTTATTTTGGGAGCGGGGCTGGTAGCCACAAGGCTCATCCATTTCATCCCGAAGATCGTTTTTCTTCTTACGGGAAAGGTGCTGCCGCCGGCTCTTTATGCTTCCTATACGGGTGTCACCAGATCCGCATCGGAGCAGAATTACATCATGGTGTTTCTTATACTCACCATTTCCCTGGGCATATTTAATGCCGAAACCGCCAGAACCATTAACGGAAACGATGAAAACAACGTCCGTTTTTCGGCGGGAGCGGATATGATCCTTACGGAGAAATGGGAAACCGACAGAGCGATGCAGTCAGAGGAAAACGAGAAGGAATACATCGAGCCCGACTTAAGAAGATTTGAAAACATAGAAAATGTAGAATCGGTGGCAAGAGTGTACAACACCACAGTAAAAGCAGCTTACGGCAACTACACCTTCACACCGTCCCTCACGGCAATAGACACGGAAGAATTCGGAAAAACGGCCAATATGCCCGAAGGCTATCTGGATGAACATTTTTACCATAAGCTCAACAAACTTTCGGCAAAGGCCAACGGAGTCATTCTTTCAAACGGCTTCAGAGATTCCTTGGGTTATAAAGAAGGAGACAGTTTCATCTATTCCGTAGACGGCGTTCAGGTTAAAGGGATCATATGCGGATTTACCGAGTATTTCCCGGGAAGACCCGTTTATGTCACTTCAAAAGATTGGTACGGAAAAGAATATGTTTCCTACAATCTCTATATCATCGCCAATCTTGCATATATCCGGACCATTACAGGGGTAAGACCCTACGATGTATGGATCAGTGTAAAGGATTCCACCGAGCCGGTATATGCCTATATAGAAGAGAACGGTATCAAAACAGTTTCGATAAAGGATGCAACACAGACCCTGGCGGAACACAAGAATGAAGCTCTTCTCCAGGGAACAAACGGAATGCTGACTATCGGTTTCCTCATTGTCCTCATTATCTGCGTAATAGGATTCCTGATCTATTGGATCCTTTCCATAAAACACAGAACTTTGCAGTTTGGCGTGCTCCGTGCCATGGGACTTTCCATGGGAGGCATTCTGGGCATGCTGATCAATGAACAGTTCTTTGTCACTGTGCTTTCCATTGCGGCGGGAGTATTTGTGGGCAAATACACATCAAAGCTCTTCATTCCGCTGATCCAGGTCGCTTATACCAGAGCGGATGCCATCCTTCCGCTCCATATCATAACCGATGTCAACGATACTGTCAGGATATTGATCGTTGCGGGCTTTATGGTCTTGATGTGCATTGCGGTTCTCGGCTTTTTCATTTCCCGGACCGGGATATCACAGGCTTTGAAACTTGGGGAGGACGGCTGATGAGTATTATCCGTTGCGAGAACCTGTGCAGAGTGTTTACTCTGGCTGACGGTTCCAGATTACAGGCATTAAAGAATGTAAATATTGACATAGAAGAAGGAAAACTTACCATCCTTAAGGGAAGATCCGGTTCCGGAAAGACAACCCTTTTAAATCTGCTGGGGGGACTTGACCGTCCGGACAGCGGAAAAGTGTTTCTTGACGAGCGCGAGATACAGGATCTTAAGGGAATGGAAAGAGTAAGGATGAGAAGGGAAAACATCGGTTTTGTTTTCCAGTCCGTGGCTTTGATACCCACCATGAACGCAAGGGAGAACGTTGAGTACTCCCTGAGACTGGCAGGGATCGGAAAGGGCAGAAAGGAAAGAACTCTGGAATGTCTCGCGGCAGTGGGGCTTTCCGAGAGGGAGACTCATTTTCCGGAAGAAATGTCCGGAGGTGAGCAGCAGAGAGTTGCAGTGGCAAGAGCCATGGCTCACAAACCCAAAGTCATTTTTGCCGACGAACCCACAGGTGCCCTTGATACCGCCACAGGCTTGCAGGTGATCAAACTCCTTAAGGATATGATCGCCAAAGAGCACATTACGGTAGTGATGACCACACACGATCCCGGCATCATGCAGTTCGGTGATGCGGGGTACGAATTGGAAGATGGTGAGATAATTGGAAAATGGTAACCCGATGATCAGATGCGATAATCTGGTCAAGATATACAAGACCGCGGACACGGAAGTTCTGGCGCTGCAGGGGCTGGACATCACCATCGAAAAAGGTGAGTTCATGGCTATCATAGGAAGCAGCGGAAGCGGAAAGACCACCTTTCTCAACATGATCGGAGGTCTGGACACCCCCACGGCGGGTAAACTCTTCGTGGACGGAAAGGACATATTCAAACTCTCCCGAAAGGAGATCGTTGAATACAAAAGAAAGACCGTAGGCTTCGTGTGGCAGAATAATGCAAGAAACCTGCTGCCTTTCCTTACGGCAGAAGAAAACGTCATGGCTCCTCTCATGTTCTCCAATGATCGGAAAAAGCGGGAGAGAGCGGTGGAACTGCTGAGCCTTGTGGGATTGGAACACAAGAGAAAAGAATATCCCTTAAAGATGTCCGGAGGCGAACAGCAGAGAGTGGCCATTGCCACGGCCCTTGCAAACAACCCTAAGATCCTTCTTGCGGATGAACCTACGGGAGCGGTGGATGTGAAAACATCGGAACGCATATTCGAGGTGTTCAGACACATAAACAAGGAATTCGGAACCACCGTTGTGATCGTGACTCATGACATGAAACTGGCGGACAAGGTCAACAGAGTGGCCGCCATCAGGGACGGAAAGATAAGCATGGAAAAACTTTCCTCCGCCTACTCCAAAGGACTTGAAGGTGTAGCGGATTTTACGGAAGTTTCGATCCTGGACAGGGCAAACAGAGTCCAGATACCGAAGGATGTTTTACAAAAAGCCGGGATCACCGGAAACCGTGTGGAGGTTTCCGTGAAAGACGGACATGTGGAGCTGGCAGCTCCGAAAACAACGAAATAAAGAACGAAAGTTCTTTATATATATCATTAAGGAGGTTTTATTATGAAGAAATCCACAAGCAAGCTCCTTGCACTCGCACTTGCAGGAGTAATGACACTCGGTGCTTTGGGATGCGGCGGAGAAAAGACTCCTGCAACTGAACCCACAAAGGCACCGGAACCCACAAAGGCTGCTTCACAGCCCACTGCTACACCTACACCCGAAGGCTATGACTTCGGCGGAGTAACGGTAAAAGTTTTCGGCGCAGCTTGGAATGATGTTGAAAAGGATGAGCCCAAGTTTGTTGAAGCTAAGGCTTACATCGAGAAGAAGTATAACATCAAGCTTCAGAAGGCAGCAATGGAAGGCTATGACGGAACAAACGATGCCGAGATCCTTGTTTCATCCATCGCAGCAGGCGATCCCGCAGCTCACATCATCAACCTTAACCCTGACAGCATGATCACAGCTTTCACAAAGGACATACTTTTCGATCTTACCGATTATCTTGATGAGATCAAGGTCGGCAAGGCATACACAGATGTAGCAACCTGGAAGGGTCATTGCTATGGTGTTGCATACGAGAACATCGGTGATACATGGGTTCTTGTATATGACAGAGATTACTTAAAGTCCATCGGTATGACAAAGACACCTACCGACATGTTCATGGAAGGTAAGTGGGACTATGAAAGCTTCAGAACTTATTGTGCTGAAATGAAGTCCAAGCTTCCCGACGGAAAGTATCCCATCGGTCAGTATCCTTTCCACTGGGGTGCAATGGCAGCCTCCGCAAACGGAGCTCAGATCGTAAATCCTGACGGCAGCCTCAACCTTACAAGCGAAGCGATCATTGAATCAACACAGTTCTATCAGAAGCTGGAAGAGGATGGTCTTGCATTCCCTATGTATCTCCACAGAGATGCTGACGGAAAGATCATAACACGTGAAGATGGTTCCATGGACTATGATTTCGCATATGCTCTTGACGATGACAGGATCATCATGAAGAGAGTTGAGACATGGCAGCTGGGCGGTATCGATTACAACTACGGTATCGTTTACTGGCCTTGGGGCTCCAATGTAAAGTGCACAGGCGATTACACAACACTTTCCGACAACTACAACACAGCAGGTCTTTACTGGGGCTTTGATGCCATCCTTAAGGCAGCTGTTGAGAAGACAGGTATTCCCGGAAACGTTCTTGCTCTCATCGACAAAGAGTGGAGATGCATGGTTGAAGACAACCACTTCGAGTATATGACAGAAGCTTATGAGAATGAGCAGAAGGGTATCTACACCAACGAGAGCCCTGAAAAGGGTGAAGCAAGATCCTTCAGAACAGAGCAGGATATCGAACTCTTCGACTGGGGTCACACACGTTACAAGGCAGATCTTGTTTGGGGCTATGCATCTGCAGATTTCTGCGATACATGGAGAATGTTCCAGGACATCTTCATGGAGTACAAGGATGTTCGTTCACATCTTCAGTCCTACCAGAATGAAGGTACTGCAAAACTTAAAGAGGCAGGCGTTATCAAGTAATCCTGATACGGTCTGAATAAGAAGGCAGGGAGCGGTCGTTGCCGCTCCCTGATTTTAGAAAAAGGAGAAGCCTGAAAGGGCCATCGAAGGTTATGAAGAAAAAAAGGGATCGAATTAAAGGAATAATTCTTGCACTTATCCTTCTTACAGCGGTTGTTGTTTTAATCCTGATAAAGCATAGTGCCAACAGATCCGATGCACAGCTTCGTGCTGAGATACTTGCGGAAGAATGGGACTTTTCCGGTGAAGATCCCGATTCATATGATACTTATCTGGATAATCTTAAAAAAACGGGGAAAGTTTCTGCGGCAGGAAGCGAAGTGCTGATCAAGGCTGCGGATTATAAAAAATTGTCCTCCGAGGCTGCTGCGGCACCCTCAGAGAACGGCATCTACACCTATGCTGACGGTATTGTTACCTATGAATTCAAAGTACCCGAAGCAGGAACCTATTTTATTGAGGTAGGCTATACGCCCGTTGCAGACGGAAATATGGCCATTATAAGAAATCTGAAGATCAATGGGGAACGCCCTTTCGAAGGAGCTGACGGTCTCACCTTTGATCGCATGTGGATAGACGAGTCCAAAAGCTTTTTAATGGACACTTCCAAAAACCATGGATTTCCCAGTCAGATACAGTCGCCCGAGCCCACTTTCACAAGGCTTGAAAGCACTGACAGATCTGTGACGGGACCTTTCCTGTTCTATTTTGAAAAAGGAAAAAACACTCTTGCGCTTGAAGCAGTACAGTCAACGCTTGAGATCTCATATATCAAACTCATCCCTTCAACGGGGATAATGACTTACGAAGAGTATCTTGCAGCTCATTCAGATGCTGAAAAGATCAGCGCATCGGATATGGGAAAAGACGGCATGATCGTTGTGCAGGCAGAGGATACTCTCTATAAGTCAACATCTACACTTCTGCCGCAGAATGACAGGACCAGTGCGGCAACACAACCCCATCACTCGAGCAATATCGTACTTAATTCCATCGGAGGAGCTACCTGGAACAAGGCAGGAACAGCCATCACATGGAAAGTGACCGTACCAAAAGCGGGGCTTTACAAGATAGGAACCCGCTTTATGCAGGCACAGAACAGAGATTTCTTCTCTGCCCGCGAGATCAAGATCAACGGAGAACTTCCTTTTGTTGAAGCAAGCGGGATACCTTTCTATTATAAGTCCAAATTCCAGACAGCTTACCTGGGAAGCGGGAATGATGATTATTATTTCTACCTGAATGAAGGCGACAACACGATTACCATGTGCGTTACACTGGGTAGCCTTTCCTATGCTTCAAAACAGGCAGGCATCAGTGTAAAGAATTTTAACAGTCTTTACAGAGAGCTGACCGCCGTAATGGGAACATCACCCGACTCTTACAGAGATTACGGTATCCTTGATTCCATTCCCGATATGGTGGATATCATGAAGAAGGAGTACGTAAGACTTACCGATGTCATGGCATCCGTTGGAGAATCTCTGGATAACAACAACAACACAAACGGCATAGCAAAACTTCTCCTTCAGCTTGAAAAGGTCATTAAGAAAGCGGACAAGATCGCGAAGGAGTACAGTTCCTTCTCGGATAACATCACGGCTCTCGCATCATGGATGCTGAACCTTGATGAACAGCCTTTGCAGTTGGATTACATTTTTGTGGGCGGTGAAGGCACTAAACTTCCGAAAGCCGAAGCCGGATTCTTCAGGAGTTTCGGTCATAAATTCATGGGCTTCATCGGTTCCTTCACCAATGATTACCGCATTGCGGGAGAGTACAACAAGGAAACCGACAAGAACATTGTTGTCTGGATCTCCACTTATACAAGAGACCAGTATGACATTGTCCAGAGAATGATAAACAATGCGTTCAAAGACTCTGATTTCAGTGTGGAACTTAAGATGGTCGCAGGCGGAACTGTAATGCCCGCAACTCTTACCGGTAACGGACCCGATGTAGCCATCCAGTTGGATTTCTCAATGCCCACAAACTTTGCGTACAGAAGCGCAGGTTATGACCTGACTAAGTTTGCGGATTATAAAGAAGTGGCATCAAGGTTTGCCCCCGGTGCTCTGGAGTATTTTGAATTCAACGGCGGTGTTTATGCATTGCCTGATGAAATGTCCTTCCCTGTAATGTTTGTCAGAACGGACATACTTAAAGAAATGGGCTTTGAGGTTCCCAACACCTGGGATGAGCTCATGGCCATGATACCTTATCTCCAGTCGGAAAATATGTCGGTTTACTTCTCCAGCGGAACAGCCATTCTGGGAAGCGGAACCATGACATCTTCGAAGCCTGTAAGCCTTTTCTTCGCTTCCAAGCTTTATCAGAAGGGAGTTGAGCTTTACAGGGACAACGGAGCCACCATTAACCTGGACACTTTGGAAGCGGAACTTGTGTTCAAGGAGTGGACTCAGTACTATACAAAGCAGAACTTCCCTTACTCCATCAGTACGGTAACAAGATTCCGTACGGGAGAAGTTCCCATTGTGATCGAAGACTATACACTGATCAACACTTTGTCTGCAGCAGCCCCCGAGATCGAAGGCGCATGGAGCATCTTCCCCATCCCGGCAACAGTGAGAGAGGACGGTACTCTTGATCGTTCCACGGCCTGCATCGTCGGTTCGGGAATGATCGTAAAGACAAGTGTCGAACAGAATGATACAGTGAACGAGGCATGGGAGTTCCTTAAATGGTGGACCAGTAAAGAGGTTCAGGAACAATATGCCGATGAGCAGATGTCACTTCTGGGAGCTGCAGCGGAGTTCCCCGTAGCTAATCTTGAGGCCATCAGGACAAGAGCAAAGATCAAGGGAACAGATGGCAGTATTGAAGAGATCCTGAAATGGCTCAGAGGTGTTCCGCAGGTTCCCGGCGGATACATCACCGGTCGTGAGATCAGCAATGCTTTCCTTGAAGTCATAAACGGCTATCTGGATCCCGTAGATACTCTCTACCTGAAACTGGATGCCATCAACAACGAATTAAAGACCAAGCGCGAAGAATTCGGGCTTGAGAGCAAATAGAAAGGAGGAAGATCAGATGAAAAAGACGAAATGGCAGAATCTGATACATCAGATAAAGAAAAGTTACATGTTCTACCTCATGATGGCACCCTTCCTTTTGTTCTTTGTGGTCTTCGCGGTTTACCCCGTGTTAAAGGCTATATTTTACAGTTTCACGGATTACAACATCCTTGAAAAGCCCAATTTCATAGGACTCAAGAATTATGCACAGCTGATCCTTCATGACGCAATTTTTATAAAGGCCATTCAGAACACCTTTATAATTGCGGTCTTCGTGGGACCTTTCGGTTACATTCTTTCCTTCCTGGTGGCATGGCTCATAAATGAGCTGCCCCACTGGCTGGGAACCATTATGACCATTGTTTTCTATATGCCCTCTATGGCAGGCGGCGCAATGCTCATCTTTTCGCTGCTGTTCTCCAACGACTCCAACGGCTACATAAATGCCTACCTGTTGGATTGGGGACTTATAGATGCGCCCATACTATGGCTTACAAGTGCCAAGACCGTCCTTGTGCTGGTCATTGTCATCTCTGTATGGATGTCTCTGGGTGTCGGCTTCCTTTCATTCGTAGCAGGTATCAAGAACGTTCAGGAAGACCAGTATGAAGCTGCAGCCATCGACGGCATCAGAAACAGATGGCAGGAACTCTGGTTCATTACACTTCCAAACATGAAGCCCCAGCTTCTCTTCGGTGCTGTAATGTCCATTACGGGTTCGTTCTCCGTGGGCGCCGTAGCAGATTCACTGGTAGGTTTCCCCAGCCCCAGTTACGCCAGCCACACCATAGTCAACCACCTGAACGACTACGGTCTTATCAGACTTGAAATGGGACGTGCTTCCGCCATCGCAGTTATCCTTTTCTTTATCATGATAGTGAGCAACCTTCTTGTACAGAAGCTGCTGAGAAAAGTTGGAACCTGATGAGGAGCGCTGTTACCGGAGGACTATTATGAGAAAGATTTTTAATTTTGAATCAGAGACTCGCAGTTATGCGAGAAGAAACACAAGGAGCTTCGGCGGGAATGTGGTAATGGGCTTTTTCCTGGCGGTTCTGGGATACATCTTCTTCTTCCCGGTGCTGTTCATGTACAACAACGCTTTGAAACCACTGAACGAAATGTTCATGTTCCCTCCGAAGGTTTTCGTAAGAAACCCTACATTTAACAACTTCCTGGATCTGTTCAGAGTTTTGGCAAACACCCTTGTTCCTTTTGGGCGTTACATGTTCAACTCCCTTTTCGTCATCGTGATCGGTTCCGTGGGACACATCATCATTGCATCACTTTGTGCTTACCCCCTTGCCAAGTACACGTTTCCGGGATCAAAGTTCATTTCGAAACTGATCGTCTACTCCCTTATGTTTAACGCAACGGTTACGACGATCCCCAACTTTATAACCATTTCAAAGCTTGGACTCATTGACTCCTATGGAGCTATTATCATTCCCAGCTTTGCTTCAACGCTGGGGCTTTACTTCATGATGAACTTCATGGAAGGAATACCCGACAGTTTGCTGGAAGCAGCGAAGATCGACGGTGCGAGCCACCTGAGGATCCATTTTTCCATTGTGCTTCCTCTGGTAAAACCCGCCTGGGTAACGGCCTTCATCCTGATCTTCCAGAGCCTTTGGGGCAGTACGGGTGACAGCTTCATTTACAAGGAAAACCTTAAGAGTGTTGCTTACATGATGTCACAGATCGCCGGAGGAAGCTCTGTGGGCGTTGCAAGAGCGGGAGTTCTTGCAGCTGCATCCGCTATCATGTTCTCCATACCTGCGGTCATTTTCCTTCTGATGCAGACCAACGTGATCAACACCATGGCTACATCGGGTATCAAAGAATAATGGGGGTTAATATGAAAAAGAAGATCATAGCAGCCTTCATGGCCGCACTGACAATAGTATCGCTGGTGGCCCCCGTTGCCGTAAAAGCGGACAGCTACACTTACACGATCTACGATAAGGAAGTAGCTTCTCCCGATGCTTACACCTGGGAGAGAAGCGTAAGAGCCGAAGACCTTGGCATCGACAACATGTCGAGTCTTGTGGATGTTTACTACAGAAACGGTCACGTGTACATCCTTATGAACGGTAAGATCGTGGTCACCGACAACGAGTTTAACACGATCAAGGTCATCACTGATTACAAAAGAAACGGGGAGACAGTGGCAATAAGCGCTCCCAAGGGGATCTTTGTAACAGAGGAGGAGGACATCTATTTCACCGAAGAGGTGAAGGGAGAGATCATCCATCTGGATAAAGACGGAAAATACATTAGAACCCTTGGAGATCCTCACATCAAGAGCATTGAGAATATTACCTACCAGCCTACGAAAGTGGTTATCGACGACATAGGCAGGATATACGTAAAGGCCAAGAGTGTTTATGAAGGTATCATAGAGTTGGATCCCAACGGAAATTTCAATCGTTTTGTCGGAGCCAATGAGGTTACACCCAGCCTTTATCAGCGTTTCAGACGTTCCATTGCCACAGAAAAACAGATTGAGCAGATGTCCCTGTGGCTTCCGACTGACTACAGTGACATCACACTGGATTCGGAAGGTTACATTCTGGCAACGGTAAGGGACAACAAGATCGACAATCCTATCAAGAGACTCAATTCTGCCGGAACAGACGTTCTTGCCGAGTACGAATACATCGTTTCTCCAAGAGGAGATTATGTCAAGAGCGGAGGTACAAACTCCATGCTTACCAACGTTGCGGCAGCAGACGACGGAAGATTCGCTGTGCTGGATGCCAATTTCGCCAGGATCTTTGTCTATGCTCCCGACGGTATCCTTCTCTACATTCTGGGCGGAAGCGGAAAACAGAGAGGGCAGCTGAACAGCCCTGTGGATCTTACATTCATGGATGACAAGATCCTTGTGGCAGACAACGTTGCCAACTCCATTGAAGTATTCAAGCCTACAGAGTACGGAACGCTCATAAACACTGCACTTATTTATCAGTCGGCTTATGACTACGAGACCGCAGCTTATTACTGGCATCAGGTTTATGACATAAACCCCAACCACATTGCGGCAAACATGGGCCTCGGTAAGCAGCAGCTTCGTGCCGGAATGTACGATGAAGCCCTTGAAAGCTTCAGAAGGACAGGTGAAAGGACCAGCTGGTCATCTGCTTTTGTAAAGGTGAGAGAGCAGTGGCTGGAAAAGAACCTTGTGAAGACCATCATTATCGTCATTCTGATCGTGGTTGCATTCATGGTTGTTAAGCGTTACCTGATAAAGGAAGATCAAAAGGGACGTTTTAAAGGTAATAAATTTGTTGATGTATTAAAACGTGTGAAATATACGGTCATCACTTGGCCCAAATACATGATGTCTTCACCCTTCAAGGCTTTTGACGACATGAAGTATGAAGATGCGGGAAGTCTCCCCTTTGCCTTTGTGCTTTTTGCTCTTACAGCATGGCTGGGACTGGCAAGTGCCAGGTATACGGGTTTCCTTATGAACACCAGAGACGTTAACGATCTTAATGTCCCGCTGATCCTTGCCAGCACCGTGGCTCTCAGAGTGGTATATGTTATCGCCAACTGGGCAACAGGCGTTCTGATGGATGGTAAAGGAACATTGAAGAATGTTTTCAAGTTCACCATGTACTCAAGTTATCCTGCCATCATACTGAGTGCTGTCAGCATTCTACTTTCAAGAGTATGTTCATATGAAGAAGTGGGGCTGGTAACGGTCATTTCAGCCATTGGAGGATTCCTGAGCGTGTTCTACATGTTCATAGGTATTGTCACCGTTCATCAGTACAGCTTCACCAAGGGCGTTGCATCCATACTGGTTACCGCGGTGGGAATGGCAATAGTTATTTTCATTATCTTGCTTTTTGCTTCGCTATTAACAGGTTTCGTAAACGATATGGGAACCATTGCGGACGAAATCAGTCTTTACTTGTAGGAGGAGTGACATATGAGAAAGTTAATACTGATACTTCTTGCTTCTCTTACGATGGCAGCTGTAGGTTGCGGAAAGACAGCAGAGGAACCTAAGCAGACGGAAAGAACCGCGGGAGAAGCAGTGACCTACACAGGCAATGATCTTATACTCGTTGCAAGTGACGGTGATTCAGAACTGTATCTGAACCCTTCAAACGCCACGTTAAGGTGGAAGAACAGGGTGTCCGGTGCTTATCACGACACCAGGATATTCGATCCCGAAGCTTCGGACGATACACTTAAAAATGACCTTATCGCATATTATTACACAGGAACCAAGTCCAATCCCTATGCCAGCTCGGCAAGCATGGACACATACAACTTCAGTGTTGATCGTGAGGGTGTGACCTACGAGAAGATAGACAAGGGCGTAAAAGTCGTTTACTTCATAGGAAACAACAAGGTAACTTACAAAGATTTCCCTTACAGGATCACGGACGAACGTATGCAGGAACTTGTCATACAGTACCTTGACGATAAGGAATTGAAGGCTCTGAAAAAGCAGTTCAGACAGAACATGGACACCACCTGGTCCAGAACGTCCAATGAGAACAATCCCATTAACGGACTGGGAGCAACCCAGCTCTATAAGATCTTTTACGAAAAAGGTCATTACACCTACGATGAGCTTTTGAAGGATAATACCGAATGGGAAAAACTGGATGAAATGCCTCAGCGTCAGGAAATCACACTGGCAATGGATTATGCTCTTGACGGCGGCGATCTGGTGGTAAGCATTAACACAGCGGAGATCACATACAACTCCGATTTCCCGCTTAAATCCCTGAGTGTGCTGCCTTTCTTCCTTTCCTCGAAATCTCAGGACGGATACCTCTTCGTACCTGACGGTCCGGGAGCACTGATCGACTTTGACAACACAAAGATCAAGGAATATCAGTTCACATCCCGGTTTTACAACGGAGATGTGTTGCAGACAGCATCCAACTATTCAACAACAAATGCCTCCCTCATGGCTCCGGTCTTTGGAATGAAGGACGGAGATCATGCGGTGCTGGGTATCATAGAGAGCGGCGCGGAGATGGCTACATTGAGTGCCTATGTAAAGAATTCCTTTAACTCCGTTCCTTACTCAAGACTGTCACTGAGTTTTGCCATACGTGAAGATCAGACGCTGGCAAGTTACGTGAATGCGCTTACCAACTTCACGCTTCGCCGTATGAACAGTGATTACTTTAACGGACTTATAAAGATCCGTTACCGTTTCCTGGAGGGGGATGAGGCTTCCTACAGCGGAATGGCATTGGCCTACAGAGAATACCTTCTTAAACGCAATGAGTTGAAGCAGAACACTGCGGAAGAAAAGGCTTCCATGTTTGTGGAACTCTTGGGATATACGGATGCAACAAAGTATTTCCTTGGTATCCCTTACAAGGGAAAGACAGTGATCACTGACTTCAAGGCCGCGGCTGAGATCCTCGAAGACATGAATGCCAGAAGCATAGAGAACATCAAGGTTGACTATCGCGGAATGGCAAACGGCGGTACACTGCAAAGATCTGCCGAAAAAGTGAGCATATCCTCGGAACTCGGAGGAAAGAGCGGTCTCAAGAAACTCATTAATAAGGCCGAGAGCGCAGGAAACGAGATCTTCCCCGACTTCCAGCTGCAGACGGCAAACACCGCCAAGAAGCTTTCGAAGGACAAGAGAGCATTCTTCATCAGCGGAGAAGTTGCTCAGCTATACGATTTCAGACTTGTTTCCAGAAAGCCGGATACAGAGGATGAGTATCCTACATTCCTGATCTCGCCTCTTTACATCGCGACCTACATCAACAACTTCTCGAAATCCTACAGCAAACTGGGGATCGAGAATCTGGCCAGTGAAGATTACATGACCTTTATCACTTCCGAGTCAAAGAAGGACAACAACATGTCACTGCCTCATGCAACCACAGAGTTCTTAGAGGGTTATGACACCTTGGCGGAGAAGTTCAGACTGATGCTTTCCAATCCCATGAGTGCGGTATGGAAGGGCGTGACATACATTACAGACCTTCCCTTCACAGGATTGGATCTTAAGGTTGTGGACCACTATGTACCCTTCATACAGATGGTACTTTCCGGAAGCATCACCTACTCTTCCGAAAGGTTCAACAACAACTCCTATGATATGACCGAGCAGATCATGAAATCCGTTGAATACGGAAGTGCTCCCAAGTTCAGGTTCATAGGAACGGACATCGGAACTCTTGAGAACACGGAAGAAAATGCCATCTTTATGGCTGAGTACTCAAGTCTTGCGGAAAATGCCGCAGCGGTTTACAAGGAATATGCTGCTTTTTACGATAAGGTCAAGGGCGCAAGACTTACGGATCACAGATTCTATAACGGAAACGACAAACTTGTGATCACCACATGGTCCAATGGAGTTAAGATCTGTCTGAACTATACGGATGAAGAAGCAAAGATCGACGGAATAAGCGTAGCACCTTTAAGCTACGTAATAAGATAGGAGGTGAGCCCTGTGAAAAAAGAAAATACGGAAATTGCGACACCCAAGAAGAAAAGCATGTACGCAAGGCTCAGTTATCCCAAGAAGAGAGCATTATGGGGATTTATTTTCCTGATCCCCTGGCTCATCGGAGCGATATTCTTTTTCCTTGCTCCACTGATCAAGACGTTCTATTATTCCTTTTTTGAGATGGAACTGAAACTCGGAGGCTTTAATTACACACACATCGGATTTGACAACTTTGTAAATGCACTTACGGTCAATCCGGATTTTAACTCCTACATTCTTGATGCATTAAAGAATTTTGCGGTGAATGTACCCATACAGATCTTTGTATCACTCTTTGTGGCAATGCTCTTAAACGGTGAGTACAAGGGAAGAGGCTTTTTCAGAGTCATCTTCTTCATACCCATCATTCTTGCAACGGGCATCACGGATGTTGAACTTAAGACCTTCAGCATGCAATCTCAGGGATCTCAGAGCTTTGTAAACATCGATTTCCTGATCAGCATATTTACCAACAGCGGTATTCCTGCAAGCGCCATGTCCACCATAATCCAGACCGTTCAGAACATATTTGGTGTCATTACAAAAGCCGGTGTTCAGATGATCATATTCCTGGCAGGACTTCAGAGCATCAGCCCTCAGCTTTATGAGGTTGCGAAGATGGAAGGCTGTACGAAGTTTGAAGTTTTCTGTAAGATCACCCTTCCCATGATCTCACCCATGATCCTGGTTTGCATGGTCTACAGTATCGCGGATTCCTTTGCGGGAGCTGATATTACAAAACTCATCAATCAGACGACCTTTACCAACAGCAAATATGGTCTGGGTGCTTCCATGAGTGCACTCTATTTCATAGTCACCGTCGGAGTAACTCTTATCTGTACGGCGATCGTATCCAAGGTGGTGTTCTATTATGACAATTAACAAGGAAAAAGACGAAAAACAGGAACTTGCCAAGAGATTGAGCAGGTATTCGGTGAAGAAGAAAATTTCCACTGCATTGGGACTCATCTTTAGATACACGATCCTTATCTGCATAGGTTTTATCATCATTACACCGATCTATACAACCTTTAAGGAAGGCATTACGGAACAGTCCATGCTGGGCTTCGGTAATTCCGCATGGATCCCGCCGGCAACATCATGGCAGTCCTTTTGGGAAGCCGTGCTGATACTTGAGTATCCAAAGGGGCTCATATTCAGCATATTGAACACTCTTGTGCTGGCCTTCCTTCAGACAGCCTGTGCCGCTCTTGCTGCGTACACCTTTGCAAGACTCAAGTTCAAAGGAAGCGGACTGTTGTTTGCCATCGTGATCTTCTCGATCATTGTTCCTTCACAGTCTATCATGCTTGCGCAGTATACGTCCTTCAGAAACTTTGATATTCTCGGGATCTTTAAACTCATAAAGGGTGAACCCCTTAATCTCCTGGGGAATACAGCTTCCATGTACATTCTTGCCGCTACAGGCATGGGAGTAAAGGGAGGTCTTTACATATACATTCTGAGACAGAGCTACAGACAGCTTCCTGTTTCCATCGAAGAGGCTGCTTATGTTGACGGAGCGGGCTTCTTAAAGACCTTCTTCAAGATCGTTCTTCCGGAAGTGTCCTCGTCACTTCTTACGGTAACGGTTTTGAGTTTTGTTTGGAACTATTCCGACAAATACTTCATTTCACTTTTAAGCGGCGATCTTGCGAAAAGACGACAGTTGTCTTTGAGACTCGCGGACGTTCAGAGTAACATGAGATGGGCTATTCAGGATATTCAGTCCAAGATGCCTGCTGAATATGTTATAAACTGGGAGTCACCACTTATACAGAAGGGTGTTGCATCGGCTTGCGCGTTCCTTGTTATCCTGCCTCTGGTGATCCTGTATTTCTTCGTTCAGAAGAGATTCATCCAGGGCGTTGAGAGAAGCGGACTCGGTGGAGATTGATAAAATTTAAGGAGAATATTATGGCAAAGATTATCGGTTCAAATTTACCCAACATCCCCTGGCAGGAGAAGCCGGCGGGATATGATATGCCCGTATGGAGATATGACGAAAATCCCATCATTCACCGTCACGAGATCCCTACGGCCAACAGCATATTCAACAGTGCGGTAGTGCCTTTTAACGGCAAATTTGCGGGAGTGTTCCGTTGTGACAACCTGGGAGTTTCCATGGACATTTTTGCGGGATTTTCCGATGACGGTATTCACTGGAAGATCAATGAAAAGCCCATTGCCTTTGAAGGAGATCCGGAGGTTACAAAGCGGGAGTACAGATATGACCCCAGAGTCTGCTTCATTGAGGACAGATACTATGTCACCTGGTGCAACGGCTACCACGGACCCACCATCGGCATCGGATACACTTTTGATTTTAAGACATTCTATCAGCTGGAGAATGCTTTTCTTCCTTACAACAGGAACGGTGTGCTGTTCCCCAGAAAACTCAACGGACAGTATGTGATGCTCAGCCGTCCCAGCGACACGGGACACACAAAGTTCGGCGATATTTTCATTAGCCGCAGTTCCGATCTGGAGTATTGGGGACATCACAGATTTGTCATGGGAACATTTAACAATGATGCTTCCGCTTGGCAGTCCACAAAGATCGGCCCCGGACCTTGCCCCATTGAGACAGACGAAGGCTGGCTCCTTATCTATCACGGCGTGCTCAACACATGTAACGGCTTTGTTTACAGGATCGGAGCTGCCATCCTTGACATTGATGATCCGAGCAAGGTAAAGTATCGATCAAAGTTCTACATCCTTGCACCCGATAAGGATTACGAAAGAAACGGAGACGTTCCCAACGTTACCTTCCCCTGTGCAGCTCTTACGGATGCGGCTACCGGACGTATCGCCATCTATTACGGATGCGCCGACACGGTTACAGGCCTTGCGTTCACCACGGTTGATGAACTTGTTAACTGGACAAAGGAACATTCTTTATGAGCAGACTGCAATATGATACGGACGGGTTCCTGCTTGACGGCAAACGTTTCAGGATCCTGTCCGGAACCATAAACTATTTTCGTGTCCTCCCGGAATACTGGGAGGACCGTCTTCTTAAACTTAAGAAGTGCGGAATGAATACACTTGAGACCTATACGTGCTGGAATCTGCATGAAAGAAGAGAAGGAGAGTTCGATTTTTCGGGCATTCTGGATCTTCCCGAGTATCTTGAGACTGCGGCACGTCTCGGTCTTTTTGTGATTTTAAGACCCGGTCCCTATGTATGCGGAGAATGGGACAAGGGCGGCCTTCCTTCCTGGCTGGAAAATGTGCCGGGAATGAGGCTGAGATGCTTTAACGAACCCTTCATCTCCAAGGTCAGAGCCTATTATGAGATACTCTTTGAGAAAGTGAGACCTTATCTGGCAGAAAACGGCGGTCCTGTCATCATGCTCCAGGCAGAGAACGAGTACGGAAGTTTCGGAGACGACAGAAGGTACATGGAGGAGATCAAAAAGATCTACGAAGACCTGGGGATCAGGGAACTTATCTTCACTTCCGACGGCCCCGGATGGTTCATGCTGTCGGGAGGTGCTTTGCCCGACACTCTTGCAACGGTGAATTTCGGAAGCAATCCCAAGGACAATTTCGCCCTTCTTAAAAAATTTCGTCCCGAAAGCCCTCTCATGTGCACAGAGTACTGGAACGGCTGGTTCGATCACTGGGGAGAGGAGCATCACAAGCGTGACAGCGCCGATACGGCGGATGTGCTTAAAGAAATGCTTTCCATGAATGCCAACGTTAACATGTACATGTTCCACGGAGGCACGAATTTCGGCTTTAACAACGGAGCAAACTACGACAAGGTCTTTCAGCCCACGGTCACCAGCTATGATTACAACTGTCCCGTGAGCGAGTGCGGAGATCTGACGGAAAAGTACAAAGCGGTTAAAAAAGTGGTACAGGAGTTTTGGAAAGAAAACCCTGAACTTTTTGAAACATACAATGAAGCATCAAAGAAGCTGATGAAGAGATTCGGTGAGGTTGAGGGTGAGAACTCAAAGGAACCGGCAGATCTCACGAAAAAAGCCTACGGTAAAGCGGTGTTCACAGGATGGGCAAGACTTTTTGACAATCTTGAGAACCTTACCGCCGCCAAAGGTTTTGAAACTGAACCCCTGAAAATGGAAGAAATGGGCGCTGATTTCGGCTATATGGTCTATGAATCAGATTTCACCGGACCTTTTGAAAACTTGGATCTTACGGTGGAGGATGTGAAGGACAGGGCTCATGTTTTTAAAGACGGGACCTTTCTCGGACTTAAGGACGACATGGGACTCAGGGATGACAAGATGACCCTGGGGCTTAAAAACGGTGAAAAAGCCCATATGACCATACTTTTGGAAAACATGGGAAGAGTGAATTACGGCGGCCACATCAGGGATAAAAAGGGTATCGGCGGTGTCAGGATCGCCAACAGGTATCATTATGGCTGGCTTTCAAGGCATATTCCCATAGACGACCCGAAAAAGGCTGAATTTAAGGACATCAAATGTTATAATACATCGGAATTCTCGCCACTACTCCTAAAGGGGGAGATACAGGTTGACACCGTTTCCGACACCTTTGTGAAAACCCCGGGTTTCCACAAAGGATGCATCTTCGTGAACGGTTTCAACATCGGAAGGTATTGGAACGATGCGGGACCCCAGAAGACTTTGTACGTCCCCGCACCCTTGTTAAAAGAGGGCAGGAATGAGATCATCATCTTTGAAACGGATGGTTTGGATGAAAATGCAGCAGCAGAATTTACCGACAAAGAAGACCTCGGATGAGTTTTATCCCGTTTATACGGATGAAGTCCAGCCTGTGTGCGACTTTCATCACGGAATGATAAAACCCGTTACGGGAGTTCATATGAAACAGATCGCAAGAGCCAACAGACTTCATCCGGAACTTGCGGACGGAGTGGATGCCACTTACAGACATGCTCCAGATATCACCTTCTTTCATGGCAGATTCTATGTTCAATACATCTGTTCTCCCGTGGATGAGCATGAACAGGGCGGCTTTTGTATGCTGGCTTCCTTCGACAGGGATTTTGAGAACATACGTTACATGATCTCGTTTCCCACATACAGGATACCCAAGTGCAGGATCACGGATTACAAAGGTCTGGTCCATGAATATGAGGGTGATTCCTACGGATTTCCCCATCAGAGGATGAGCTTTTTTAAGAGCAGCGATGGCAGGCTTCTTCTGCTGGCTTTTTACGGTTTCTCGCCTGAAAAGTGGATGACCAACTGGGACAATTACGGCATAGGAAGAGTGGTGAGGGAACTGCATCCGGACGGCTCTCTGGGGGAAATCTTCTTCATCCTGCCCAATCATCAGGCGGGATGGACAAAGGAACTCTTAAACTATCCTCTCTATGATGAGTGCCGAGATAAGGGATTTGTCAGAGCGTGTGACGAGCTTCTTCGCAACAGCCTCTATGTCCAGCAGTGGGCGGAAGAGAACGGGGACAGGTACGAAAAGATCAGAGTGAAGCATCCGGAAAAGGGCACTTATCAGGCTTTTAACTGGTATCACATCCGTGACGGGGTGACCGTTGGACTTTGGAAACATTCTTTTGCGGCGTTCAGCACCGACAACGGTGAAACCTGGGGAGAAGTGAAGAAGATCCCAAGCCTTGTGATGAGCGGACAGAAGATCTGGGGAGAAAAAACGGGAGACGGACGGTTTGCTCTTGTTTACGATCCCACTCCGGAATCCCAGCATCGTTATCCTCTTTGCGTCATCACGGGAGAGGACGGTGTGCATTTCGGAAACATGCGCCTTCTTCACGGAGAAGTTCCTGAGAAGAGATATGCTGGCTTCTGGAAGGATTACGGTCCCCAGTACATGCGAGGCATATGCGAAGGCTTGACTGAAGGCGAAGATCCGGGAAAAGACATGTATCTCACCTATTCCGTGAACAAGGAAGACATCTGGGTCTCAAGGGTCAGAGTTCCCATAAGGGATGAAGAGGACAGCATAGAGCTGGACGCGGATGACCTGAAGGGATGGAATGTGTACGAGCCTTCCTGGAGCAGTGTTACTGCGGAAAGTGACCATAAGGGAAGATATGTCCGGATCACGGACAGGGAACCTGTTACCAGAGCAATTTTCAGCCACACATTGAAACAGGAAAAGGTAAAATCATTTGAGATCGCCTTAAAGGCCGATCCTGCGGAAAACAAGCCCGTGGTGATCCAATTGACGGATCGAAGGAACATTCCGGCCATTAGGATACTTTTTAAAAACGACGGACGGGTTTATGTGCGGACGGTGACGGACATAGGGATCTGCGACTATGACAGGGATGAGGTGAATGAAATCCGACTGACAGCGGATTGCAGTACCTATTCTTTCAGCATCTCCGTAAACGGAAAGATTTCGGAACACGGGTTTTACAGTGCCGTTCCCGAGATCTCTGTGCTGGAATTTGCCACAGCATTGCCGAAAGCGGCACCCACACTTTCGGATGACCCGGAACTGAAACCGGATCTGCCGGAAGAAACATCCGAAATGACGGAGCCGTGCACGATTTTTCTCTATAAAGTAAAGGAAATACAGAACCAATGAACAAGAAACAGGAAAGGATCACAGAACGGGTAAAGGACATCGCCGGTCTGTTGACGGAAAAACTTAAGGATAAAGCGGACGAAAAGACATGCACCATGTTCAGACAGTGCTTTTTGAGCACAGCCACCACCACTTTAAATGTGCTGGAGGATGATTCGGTCTACCTCATCACGGGAGACATCAAAGCCATGTGGCTCAGAGATTCATCTGCTCAGGTGGTGCATTATCTTCCTTTTGCAAAGGATTACTCCGAGATACGTGAACTGATCTCGGGACTCATAAAAAAACAGTTTGGATTCATCAGACTGGATCCTTATGCCAATGCATACAACCCCGAACCCAACGGGCGTTGCTGGGCTCATGACGAAACGGACATGAACGACTGGGAGTGGGAGAGGAAGTACGAAGTGGATTCCCTCTGTTATCCCGTTAAACTTCTTTGCGATTACTACGATCTCACAAAAGATGAGAGCGTGATCTGCGAAGAGGTCATAGCCGGCCTGGAGAAGATCATTGAAGTTTTTAAGACGGAGCAGCATCATTTTGAAAAATCTTCCTACAGATTTACAAGGACAAACTGCCCTTATTCCGACACCCTTCACCATGAAGGCATGGGAGAACCTGTGGGCTATACAGGCATGACCTGGTCGGGGTTCAGACCCAGTGACGACGCATGCAGATACGGCTATCTGATCCCTTCCAACCTTTTTGCGGCTACAGTCCTCAAGAGAGTGGCTTCGCTCCTGACGGGAAGGTTCGGAGACAAAGCCCTTTCTGCGGAAGCGCTTCATCTTTCAAAGGAGATCACGGAAGGCATAGAAAAATACGGAATGCTTAAGGATCACGATCAGGGAGATATCTATGCCTATGAGGTGGACGGACTGGGCAACAGCTATTTCGCCGACGATGCCAACGTTCCCAGCCTTCTTTCTCTTCCCTGGCTGGGAGTCTGTGAAAAGAATGACAGCATCTATCTAAATACCAGACGCGCGGTACTGAGCTCCAAAAACCCTTACTATTACGAGGGAAAGGCAGCAAAGGGCATAGGCAGTCCCCACACTCCCGACAGATACATATGGCCCATAGCTCTGTGTATGCAGGGACTCACATCGGCGGATGAAAAAGAACGGGAAGAGATCATGAAGATGCTGACCTCCACCGATGCGGGAACGGGATATATGCATGAAGGCTTTGACTGCGACGATCCCGCCAAGTTTACCAGGGAGTGGTTTGCATGGGCGAATTCCCTTTTTGCCCTTTATGTCATGGATTATTACGGGCTGAGATAAGGAGGGGCTTAAAATGAACGATAAAGAAAAAGCCGCTCTTGATGCGAGACTCACGGCGGTGAGGCCCACTGAGAGACAGATAAGATATGAAGATATGGAATTTACGGGTTTCATCCATTTCACCGTCAACACCTTTACCGGAAAGGAATGGGGAGACGGGACCGAAAAGGAAGAGATCTTCTGTCCGGAAAAGCTGGATGCCCTGCAATGGGTGAAGACCCTGAAAAGCGCAGGGATGAAAGGCGTGATCCTCACCTGTAAGCATCATGACGGATTCTGCCTTTGGCCCAGCAAGTATACGAAGCATACCGTGGCTTCTTCGAAGTTCAGAAACGGCCGCGGCGATGTGGTGAGAGAGGTCTCAGACGCATGCAGAGCGGAAGAGATGGCTTTCGGAGTCTATCTTTCGCCCTGGGACAGGAACAATGAGTTCTACGGTCAGGGAAAAGCCTATGATGACATATATGTGGGGCAGCTGACTGAACTCCTCACGGGTTACGGAGACATATTCTGCGTCTGGCTGGACGGAGCCTGCGGAGAAGGACCCAACGGCAAAAAGCAGGTCTATGACTGGGACAGATATTTCGGCACCATACGAAAGTTACAGCCGGGAGCGGTCATCAATGTATGCGGTCCCGATGTGAGATGGTGCGGAAACGAAGCGGGAGACACAAGAGAAGCGGAGTGGAGCGTTGTGCCCGCAAGATGTGCCGATACGGAACGCATCAAGGAAAACAGTCAGAAGGCTGACGACGAGAGTTTCAGACAAAGGAAGATCAGTGCCGGGGACAGGGATCTGGGCAGCAGAGAGATCCTCGAAAACGAGAAGGATCTGATCTGGTATCCCGCGGAAGTGGACGTGTCCGTAAGACCCGGATGGTTCTATCATGAGGAAGAGGACACGAAGGTAAGAAGTCTTGAAAATCTCAAGGATCTGTATCTGAGAAGTGTGGGAGGAAATGCAAACCTCCTTTTGAACGTTCCTCCCGATAAGAATGGGCTTATTGCAAAAGGCGATGTGAAAAGACTCCGGGAATTGGGAGACTTTATACATAAAGCCTTTGGGGAGAACATTACGGACAGGGCTGAGATCACGGTTTCCGAAGGAAATGCGGTGAAAGGCTTTGCTGTCGGGAATGTGTTGAAAGATGATGATACATTTTTCAGAACAGCAGAAGGATGTGTAAAGGCGACTGTTGATCTGAGTTTCCCGGAGCCTCAGAATGTGGGTTATCTGGTTTTGCAGGAACAGATAAGAGAGAGCCAGAGGATCGAAAGAGGAACTGTCATGGTCTTTACCGAGGACGGCAGTGTACGGGAACATCCCTTCAGAACCGTGGGACACAAGCTGATCTCAAAGCTCGATACAGACAAGGTGAAGAAGATCCGGATCTCCGTTGAAGACGCCAGAGGATATGTGACCCTCAAGTTCGTCGGCATCTATAGAAAAGCGTGAAACAAAGGGCCGACACAGCCTTGCAGGCAACGAAAAAAAATAGTTGCAAAAAATCAAAAAATAAGCTAAAATACGCAAAGGTCTGCGGAAAAAACAATTTCTTCCGTGGGAAATGAAAAATTTGGTATTTAAATCATTAGGAGGATTTTATGATTTCAGCAGGTGATTTCAGAAACGGTATTACACTTGAGATCGAAGGACAGGTAGTTCAGGTAATCGAATTCCAGCACGTTAAGCCCGGTAAGGGAGCTGCGTTCGTTAGAACAAAGCTTAAGAACGTTATTTCCGGAGGCGTTGTTGAAAAAACATTCCGTCCTACAGAAAAGTTCCCCGCTGCACGTATCGACAGACTCGACATGCAGTACCTTTACAAGGATGGCGATCTTTACAACTATATGAACAATGAGAACTATGAGCAGATCTCTCTTACAGAGGATCAGGTTGGCGATTCCATGAAGTTCGTTAAAGAGAACGAGATGGTTAAGATGCTTTCCTACAACGGACAGATCTTCTCAGTTGAGCCCCCTCTCTTTGTTGAACTCGAAGTTACCGAAACAGAGCCCGGCTTCAAGGGTGATACGGCTACAGGTGCTTCCAAGCCCGCTATTGTTGAGACAGGTGCACAGGTTTCCGTTCCTCTCTTCGTTGAAAGAGGCGAGAAGATCCAGATCGACACCAGAACCGGTGAGTATTTAAAGAGAGTTTAATTTAACAACGATCATTTTTGCGCACGCATCCGCGTGCGCTTTTTTTGGATTTAAGATCCAATAAAACCACCTGCTATGCAGGTGTGTTCCCAGCGAGCTTTAGCTTCAAGAAAAAAACCTCCTGAGGTATAATAAGTGCAGGTTCGCCAACCGCACAAAAAATACGAAGGAGGTTTAT
>JAILRC010000029.1 GCA_024698485.1 Lachnospiraceae bacterium
GCAAGGGGAACTGGAGATTTTGTATTCCGTATATTATGGTAGGAATTCCCGCAGTGGTAATGTCGCTGATAATTGACAGTCTTATTCATTAATAAAACAGATAAAAAGACAGAGAGAAGTGAAAACTTCTTGCTCTGTCTTTTTTTGATTAATGATACAAAAAACCCATTGCATGGTAGCAATGGGTAAGTTTTTAAATCGAATACTAACGAAAAGGGTTTCCGTAATGATGGGTATTGGAATCCAAGTTGTCATAACATGCACCGATTGCAGCGCCGCCGGCGCTGTTAATGTAGTCTACATAGTCCATAATTCTCGAAAAAAATTCGTCGCGGAGAACATCGGATTCGTCAGGAGGAGTTGGAGAATCGGAACTACCTGAACCGCCATCACCGTCGAGAATCGTGTAGGTTGCTGCAGGACCCATAGCATATGCTGTTTTAGTACCTGCGATGGTAGTTATTGAAATTATTGCGGATAATGCAACAATAACTCGTAATGCTTTACTGAATCGTTTTTTCATAATTGAACACCTCATTTTGTATTTTTTTGTATCGGCCAATACAATATATAGCATATATATATCTTGTCAAGTTAGTTTTAAAAAAATGTTTAAGATTTAAGACTTTCATGCGGTAATTTTATTGAAAAGGCTCTTTTCAGTGTGTATAATAAAAATACATAATATGTTAACGTGGGGAATAAGAAGGTATTATTTTGCGAAGGGAAAATGGACTACAATGATCTGTTTTTGTATTGATGAATTGACTTCCTGTCTTAAAAGGGTTGAAACGGGAGACATTGTTGAGACGGAAGTGGTAACGCTTACTCGAAAAAACTTTTTGGAAAAATTTAACAAAAGTTTCGTGTATGGAGAAGCCATGGATGCCGACATTGAGCAGCATTATATCACTCAATATGGAGCACAGCATTTTCCTTATGGAGAGCCACCGCATGAGTATCGAATAATTATTCCGGAAGATTCTATGGCTAGGATAATGGAGGAATATACTTATGATGAAACAGGCGAACAGATATGAAAAACAAAAAATAGTTGATACCTATTTAAAAACACATGACCCATTTCAACCTGTTGTTATTGGATTTAGTATTCCCGAAGCATTTAGGTACGCTTCAAAAGTTGGAAAAAGCATTAATGAGTTATCAGCGGATGAATTACAACAATTCGCGAAAAAGAAGTAAACTATGATTCCGGGCTCATGGACGGGAAACCTTAACATGGTCTATTATTAAAGAAATATGTAGACCATGCAAATGAATGAATACGAGCTAAAGAAACAATAGATTCAAATTGTTTCTTTAGCCTTTTTTTGATATAATAGATCAAGGCTTTATCAGGGGAGGAAAATATGAAAAGACTTGATTTTTTTGGCGCAATATTACTTATTGTTCTTGTTGATCTTTGTTTGTTTCTGAACAAAACTCCTGTAGAGGTTTATGCAACTACATATGAGAAAGAAGACAATGATACGGCGGAAAATGCAACGTATGTTGAATTGGGAGAAACTGTCGAGGGTAAAATGAACAGCCCGACAGATGAAGACTGGTTTATGGTATATGTGAGGGAGGAAGGATTATTTTGGATCACAATTTCGGCAGAAGTCGATGAAAGATATAAAAAAGCCTATGGAGATGATTTATATTACAAAGGAATAGATATTTCAATCTATGATTCGGATCTTCATAATGTGAAAAATTCTGAGGGGGGTGGCTGGTATTATCCTTTTTCGGAAACAGAAAGTTGTGATTATGAGATTACTGGACTACGTTCGGGAATATATTACGTTTGCCTTGAGGCATGGAATATATATGCCAATACGCCATATAAGGCCAGATTTTATATTGATAATTGTAAGCAATTTGAGGCGGAAGATAATGGGACAAGAAGATTGGCAAACCCTATCAAGGTTAACGAGTTATGTCAGGGCTATACTTCTACCTACCTGGACACAGATTGGTACAGCTTTGAACTGGAGGAGGATGGAGTCGTTAAGGTGGAATTAAAGTACCACGAGTTCATAGAGGAAGCCAAGGCAAAAGTGATACTTTACGATGTGAATGGGTATACCGAACTTTTCTCGTGGATAGTGGACGGAACCCAGGCTTTTGAGTATTTTTCGTCTGGCGAAATAGGACTTGGACCAGGTACATATTACATATGTATATGTCCTGAAGATGGAACAAAATGGCAGAGGGGATGTTTTCATCAGAGGATGTATCGGCTGGAAATCTTAAATCGTGTTTCACAAGTATGGGAAAAGGAAAAAAATAATGACCTCTTCCATGCAAACGATATTCCGCAAGGAACGTATTATTTTGGAAAAATAAATGAACAAAATGATCTGGACTATTATTCTTATACTATGCCATATGATGCAGATGTTACGGTGTCCTTTGAGCATCCTTTGATCTGGGATGAATATGAGCATTGGATTGTGGAAGTTTATGATCCGGAAAAGAATTCTGCTTGTCAGGTTATTGTATCCATTGACGGAAAACAGGAGAAAACAGAGATAAACCTTGGACATCTTGAAAGTGGCAAATATTTCATCATTGTTTCACCCGGGACGGTGATGAGTGGCTCGGATTACGTCATCTCTGTTGCAGACGATCATAAACATGCTTGGGAAGAGACTGTGCTTGTGGAACCCACATGTTCGGAAGCGGGAACGTTGTACCGAAAATGTAAGACATGTAGCTTCGTAGATGTAAAACCTATCACGAAAGAACAGCATTGTTATGGTTATTGGAACGTAATAAAAAATGCCGGATGCACGACTGAAGGACTCAGAACACGCAAGTGTACGATCTGCGGCGAAGAGGAAGAGGAAGAAATCCCCATGGCCGGTCATTTTTATTTTGAATGGATTTATGCAAAAAGACCAACGTGTACAGAAGACGGCATACAGCAAAGCTTTTGTGTGAAGTGCGGGGAACTGGCGGCAACAAGATCGGTGCCTAAAATACTACACACATATGGTAAGTGGGTAACAACAGAACGTGCAACTTGCTATAAAGAAGGTGTAGTGGTAAATGTGTGCCCGGAATGCGGAGAAATTAGCGAAAGCAGGGCAATTCCAAAAATTGCCCACACCTTCGGAGAGTGGGTGTGCACCGAGGAAGCAAACTGCATCCGTGAAGGAAAAATGCAGCAGACATGTACCGTGTGCGGTGAAGTCAATGAAAAAGCGACTGAAAAGACCGACCATACCTTCGGAGATTGGGTGTGCGTGGAGGAAGCAAGCTGCATCCGTGAGGGAAAAATGCAGCAAAGTTGTACGGTATGTGGTGTGACCAATGAGAAAACCATCGAGCGGAAAAACCATGTGTTCGGAGCGTCTTATAAAGTGTCCGGAAGTATTTTCGCTCCCCCCATTGTATATGAGCAAAAGTGTGAAGGGTGCGATGAAACTGTAAGAACGGAGATCTGGGATTTCAAGTGGGTTACACCGGCGGCTGCGGTAGTTTCTGCTATTTTTATTGTAGGGGTTATTACGGTAGTTGTTGTAGTGAGAAAAAGGAAGCGTAAGGGGTGATAAAACATAGTATCCTTAAATTTTAGATAAAATGATCCATAAACCACTTGACACGTAATATCTCATGATATATCATCAAAAATGAAAGGAGAATGCAATATGGAATCTAAAATTATACACACTACAAAACCGTTCATGTCCGGTCGCAGTCAGGCCATTAGGATACCTAAAGAGTATCAGTTGGATGAGACAGAAGTTGTTATCAATAGAGTCGGGGATTCTCTTGTTATCACGCCCAAAGCATCGCTACGGAATGCTTTTTATATGGGATTATCACTGCTTTCGGATGATTTCCTTTCCGAGGGCAGACCCGAGGAGACAACAAATAAAAGGATGGAATTGTGATCATGTATATGCTTGATACAAACATACTCATCTTTTGTATGAGACATCCTGATTCTATGTGCGCAAGTGTTCTTGCGGAACATATAGGAAAAGATGTGTGTATTTCCGTGGTGACCTATGCGGAGCTTGAATATGGCATAATGAACAGCAAATGCCCCGAAAGAAACAGAGAAGCAATCAATAAGATCCTGGCAGGAATACCAATCCTGGCCTTTGATATAAATGCAGCAGTACATTTTGGACAGATCCTGGCTGAACTTAAACAAAAGAAGAAGGATAAACAGAACCAGGATAGAGATAAAATGATCGCCGCACATGCAAGAGCGTTAAACTATGTTCTGATAACCGATAACATTAAGGATTTTGTTGATATAGAGGGTTTACAGATCGATACATGGAGACAACCCGGGGATATTTTTTGAAAACGAACCCAGTCAAATGCGGTTCGTTTTTTATTTGACACTCGTCAAATAAAATGCTATGATATCTTTGAAATATTTGACGCTCGTCAAATAAACCGGAGCAATCACTATGAAAGAATATAGCCAAGTCATTACGGAAAAACAGGATATGACCTTTTTAAAATGGTCGCACATCAGGAGTTCAAGCGGAACAGCCGGGACTTTTCTTAAAACTGAGTCTGTTCTGGGCGGGGTGAAAAAGTATTATAAGCTTTCGAACTTTGATCCCGTTAACGGCATTGTGGGGCACGAATGCGTAAACGAGTTGATCGTTGACAGGCTGTTGAACATCCTTGGAGTGGAGCACATCCACTATGAGCTTATAAATGCCCTGGTGGAAATAGAGGGAAAAGAGTATTCCACATATATATGTGCCTCGGAGGATTTCAAAAAGCCCGGAGAGAGCAAGGCTGCGCTGGATGATTTTTATGCTGTCAATGCAGCAAAAGGTGAAGGAAGATATGACTTTTGCGTGCGGATGGGATGGCAGGATTACATAGACATTATGCTTGCGGTGGACTATCTGATCCTGAACCGTGACAGACATGGGGCAAACATTGAAGTTTTGCGGGATCCGAGAAAGAAGAGTCTGAGGATAGCGCCTCTCTTTGACCATGGTGTTTCCCTTCTCTTTAATTGTAAAAACGATGATGAGGCAAGAAAGTTCGACGTCCTGGAGGACAGACCCTGTCAGAATTTTCTTGGCAGTCGTTCGGTGTTTGATAACCTTTCATTGATCAAAAATAAAAGGGATGTTTTTAAAAACGAACTGAAGCGGGAGCACAAAGAACTGCTCTTTAAGGATCTTGATACAGTTATTTCCGAAACCTTTAGGGACAAGATATGGGAAATGATCTTTAAGAGGTATGAGACATATGAAGATCTATGAGATCATAAACGAAGAGGATTCATGCACAGTAGGTTTTCTTCTTTATTACGAAAAAGAAAAGAATTATATAACAGAGCTTGTGGGGGATCTTGATGAATGGAATGCTCCCTTGCTTTTTTCAAATCTTGTTAAGCAAGGGATCTATACAGTTCCGAGAGATCTGAGCCTCCTCTGGGTGAAAGAAAGGATCATTCCTCCCACAAGGCAGAACATCAGCGCAATCCTCGCAAATCATAAACTGAATGAATATGATGAAATAAAATTTCTGGAGATATCCGAAGGAAGATGCTCTCAGGATAGTTTAAGGATCAAAAAGATGAAGGAAATCCCGGATCTTGTTCGGAAAAGACAGGAGAAAAATCTAGCTTGTGTTTTTCCGACAGGAGAAAACAGGCTGTTGTGCTTCTTTGCGGATGACACTGTGAAGCGTGTGGATCTTAATAAGCTGATGTCGGAAGACGGGGTTGAAAAAGTGATAAAAAACAGGGAATTGTTCCTTTCGGCGACTCTTGGCTCGGGAGGTTGTTATGTTACCTTTAATGACTCCATAGATGTTCCCGCAAGATGCCTTTATTCCTATGGGGAGGACCTGGGAGTAAAGAGAGCGGATTTCTTGGATTTTCTGCGTTGGAATGTCCTTGATACAAAAGATGTTTGCAATCTTCTTTCTTGCTCGAGACAGAATGTTTCCTATCTTACAAAGCAAAAGGATCTCTCACCTGTGAAGGAAAATGTAATGGGAAACCTGTATCTGAAGGAAGATGTTCTGAGAACGGGATGGTAAAGAAAACAGTTCTTTGTATTTACTACGACAAAAGGGGCTTTCGCCCCTTTTGTCGTATGCGCTTATCTCATAGAATGGATCTTTTCGTTCATCTTTTTGGCCTCGTGTTTGTAATAGAGCCTGAAGCCGAACCATATGGCAAAAGCCAGTGCGATCTGACATCCCACGATGAGGATCTTGAGACCGAGAGTGGTGTTGTTTCCAAGCCAGCCCACATTAAATGCCACGATGGTGTAGACCACGCAGCCTATGCCCATATGCACCAGGATCTTGGTGGCATAGGACATCCTGTCGTTGTTGTAGACCACAGAAGGCGCTCCGTAGCCTATGCCTGCAATGATGCTTCCGATGATCATCTTGGTCATCTGATAGTCTTCCAGAGAAAACTTTCCTCCCAGAACAATGTCATATACGAGACAAACGATGCCGAAGATACATAATGCCAGTGCGATGCCCTGTAAAGAGCCTTTTAATATTCCTTTCATTTTGTGACCTCCTTTTTACATGCCCAGATACTTCTTAAAATCCGGAAGATAGGTTCTTGAAACGTAGTCGCTGCAGCCGTTCTTCAGTTTCAAAAGGTAAGTTCCGCTGAAACTCGGTTCTATGCTGTCCAGATAGGAAAGATTGACAAGGGTTGTCTTTGATATCTGCATGAAGCCTGTTCCCAGTTGTTTTCCGAGTTCGTAAAGCCTTTTCTTTGATCTGAAACGGTCTTTTTTGCCGTAGATCACCGTATCCCCGTTTTCCACTCTGACCATGAAGATCTCGTTTGGTTTGAGGATCACAAAATCCTCCTCGTTTCTCAGGGCTGTGATGGGAGTTTCTTTTGAGGAGAACACATCCAGGATCCTTTGGATCTCCTCAGTGATCTGTTCGGTGTAGATCACCGCATAGCTTTCCGTGTACTCGGGCGAAACTTCAACTTTTACCTTCATACCGTACCTCCTTCGTTTAAGTTGGTCACATCATACAATAAATCGGCTGTTTTGTATCGCAGATCAAGGTAAGTTGCAAATTTTACGAGGTGAGTTACAATAAACCTTTGAATTGACGGAATTAAAGCGAGATATAAGTCCCGATAAAGGCTTTACAAGTGCAATGATTGCTGATAATATTCATGTATCATTTTTACTTAAAGGTGGTAAACTATATGAGAGAACAATCAGACAGCATGGAAACCATCATCAAAGTGTTTGGCGTATTGGCGGTAGTAGCATCGGGTCTTTATGCTCTCGGGGCATTTGCGGGTCTCGGACGCTTCCGTGGAGGGGCGGTGGCCGGGTTCATCATGCTTTTGCTTGTGCTGGTACAGGCGTTTATTGTCAGCAATATCTTTACGTGCTTTCATGACTGCGAAGAGGTTCCCATTTTCTTGAAGATACTTTCATTGTTCCTGGTGTCACGTATCTTGGGGATCCTGCTTCTTGTTTACAATCCCGACTACGAGAGTCATTCGGACAGCGATGACGGTAAAGATGATGATGACTGACCGGTCATTAGAAGGTCAAATGATGAGGAATATGATCAAAAAACATATTATAAAGGAGTAACAAAATGAAGGCTTATTTTGCAGGGGGTTGTTTCTGGTGTGTGACCCCGATCTACAAGATCTACGGAGTGGACAGTGTCACCAGCGGTTACAGCGGAGGAGATGAAGAGAATCCCACTTATAAAGAGGTCAAGGCTCAGAAAACTGGACATCGTGAGACCATATGTCTGGAATATAAAGAAGACAAGGTTTCCTATGACAAGCTTCTGGACATATATTTTGCCAATATAGATCCCTTTGACGGAGAGGGACAGTTTATCGATAAGGGCTTTTCCTATACTCCTGCCATCTACTGGCTGGATGAGGATCAGAAAAGGAAGGCGGCGGAGCACATAGCTGCTCTGGAAGCCCGGGAAGGGAAAAAGGTGATGGTGGCTCTGGAGCCTTTCAAGAGCTTCTGGCCTGCGGAAGAAGAGCATCAGGACTATTACCTGAAGCATCCCAAGGAATTCGAAGAAGAGCTGATCTCTTCGGGAAGAAAAAAAGTGTAAAAAATTGGACGTTTCCTCGGAAACGTCCAATTTATATGATTGATTTTAAACTATCTCACCTTTCATGGTGCGCTTGCAGACATACATTGCAGCGTCTGCTTCATTCACGATATTGGTGATGTCAATGCCGCGTCCTCTGGAATTGCCGTGAGCCACGGAAATGGTCACCCTTGCTCTTTCTGCTGCTTCGGAGAGCAGTTTTACGATCTCTGCTTCGTAGGTGTCTTCTTCATTGGGCGTAGGGTTCTCGATCAATGTCAGGAACTCATCGCCCCCCACACGGTAAACGCGGTGAGTGTCGTCGGCTTTTGAAAGAAGGGTTTCTGCAAGTTTTATAATGACTTTGTCACCCATCTCGTGTCCCAGTTCGTCATTAACTTCCTTAAGATTGTTGATGTCCCAGAACACCGCAGCCACAATTGGAACCTTGGGATAGTGGTCGTTGATCATCTGGGCGTATTTATTTTTGTTGTAAACGCCCGTAACGAAGTCGGTCTCGCTGATGGTCTTGTCTCTTGCGATCTGAGCCGCTTCCGCTCTGCTCTTTTCGGTGATCTTTGAGAGCATGTAGGCAAAGAGGGCCAGGATCATTGCCCTTGGAATGGTGGCATACACCAGGATGATGAACACTGGATCCGGATTCAGGGCCAGACACATTTCATTCTCCATGAGTTCCATGAAATATGAACGGTTTGCCATGCTGACAAAGAATATGTTAAGATCGCACATTCCATAGAAAAATGCTATGAGGGAGCTCGCAGCTACCACGATTATGTTGAAGAGCCATGTACACCAGATGACGTGTTGCCTGGAGTACTGGGCCGCAAAAATCAAAGGTAATGCGTAGAGCAGAACCGCGTGGAAGGAAAGGGCCGAAACAATGGTTCCGCAAAGCAAACATATGACTGCGAGAACAACGTATTTAAGCCATCTATTCGAATTGTCGAAGATCCTGAGCAATGCTCTTAAGGAGAGGAAGCCTGCGACGCTCACAATGGCGATGTTGGTCATCATCATCTTGTCGATGATGAAAAAGCCTGTTACCGTAAGCACCCAGACAGCCACTATAACTAGGACCATGGCCATGAGAGCCTTTGCGGAGTAGTTGTTCGCTCTGGCTTCAATCTCGTCCATAGGATCGGAATAATTGGGATTCTTTTTCATAGCACATATTATAACAAAAAAAATCAAATAGTAAAGAATCGAAGTGCGTCAAATGTACGCATATTGTGTGTTTTTAAGAAAATTTTAGCAAATATTAAGAACAAATTTCGCCATGAGGTGATATTTTATTTATATGGTTTTGGTAAAAAAAATCACTGGAATTAACGGTGATAATGCGGTATAATTTTTACGAAAACGATTTCGAAAGAGTAGGGTGGGAGCTATGGTGTCTTTAAAAGATATTGCGAAAGCATGTAATGTCAGCCCCGCTACTGTGAGTAAAGCGCTGAACGGTCAGAGCGATGTCAGTGAAGAGACAAAGGCGCTTGTAAACAACGTGGCAAAAAGTATGGGTTATTTTCCCAATTCCTTTGCAAGAGCATTGAAGACTAACAGGACGTACAACATCGGAGTACTTTTTGTGGACGAAGCACAGAGCGGACTGACGCACGATTATTTTTCCTACGTTCTTGACAGCTTCAAAAAAGCTGCTGAGGCGAAGGGATATGACATTACCTTTATAAACAGCAACAAATCCAATCCGAACCGGATGACCTATCTGGAACATTGCAAATACAGAGGTTTTGACGGGGCGTTGGTGGCGTGCGTGGATTTCTACGATCCTGAGGTTTATGAACTGGTGAACAGCGGATTGCCGGTCATCACCATAGACCATTATTTCTTCGGTCATTCGGCGGTGCTTTCCGACAACGTCAGAGGTATGAAGGATCTGCTTTCTTTCATTGTACAGAACGGTCACAGAAGGATCGCCTACATTCACGGAATGCCTTCGGCCGTTACCAGCAGCCGTCTTTCCTCTTTCTTTAAGACGCTGGATGAGTTCGGTATCACCGTTCCCGATGAATATATCAGAGAGGCTCCCTACAGAAACACCAGGATCACGGCACAGGAAACGGAGAAACTTCTTGATCTCGATGTTCCGCCCACCTGTATCCTCTATCCCGATGATTTCTCCTGTTTCGGAGGCATAAACGTCATCAACGAAAGAGGACTCAGCATTCCCGACGATATTTCAGTGGCAGGCTACGATGGGATCCGTATCGGAAGACACATCGAGCCCCAGCTTACGACTCTGAGACAGGATACGGCAAAGATCGGTCTTACGGCTGCGCAGAAGCTCATAGACCGTATAGAGCATCCCAAGACCACTATTGAGGATGAGATAATGATAGAAGGATCCGTCTATGTGGGAAAGACTGTAAAGAACTTAAATAAATAGATAAAACGGGCAGCGGATGCCCGTTTTATTTTTGGCATAAATGTAAAACCCCGGAACGATGACATGTTCCGGGGTTTTATCATTTTACATTTACAATGAAGAAAAGGTTATTATTTTGTCTTCTTCCAAGCTTCGTACTGTGAAGAGAACTCGTCGATGATCTTCTGTACGCCTGCATCCTGAAGCTTCTGCTTGAACTCAGCGATCTTAGCTGCTACATCTGCCTTGGCAACACCACCGGTCTCAAGAACGAAACCATACTCAGCGAAAAGGTTCTTACAAGCTGTGTATTCAGCGTTAACCTTGGAGAAGTCGAATCTGAAACCACCTGCGGAAGATGTCTTAGCGGAGCCGTTGAAATCTCTGTAAGCATCTGCGAAGTTAGCGGGTGATCCTGTTTCGGGAGTGATAACAAGAGCGGATACAGACTCCCACATGGAGTGGTTGTACTTCTTGCCGAGCTTCTCAACCTGACCGTTGGAATCAAGCTTCCAGTCCTCACCCTTGATACCGTATGTGAAGAGATCTGCAAGTTCCTTATCTGTGTAAAGCTGACCGAGGAACTCGATGCAAGCCTTAGCCTGCTTTTCGTTGCTGTTTGCTGTTACGCAGTAGCATGAACCGAGAGCGGAGTTGGAATGTGCCCATCTGTTTGTGATGGCGTTGATAACAACTTCCTGACCATATCTTGTGTTAGCTTCTGCATTGTTGGGTGTATCTGTCCACCATGAAACGCCCCAATCCTGTGACTGAGTTGTTGTATCTGTTACAACCTTTGTATATTCATCTTCATGAACATAACCCTTTGCTCTCCAGTCAGCAATGAGATCGCAGTACTCTTTGTACTGAGGAGTGTCAAGTGTCAATACAACCTTGTCTGTAGCACGATCAACTGCTACGAAGTTGGACTCGGATTCACCTGTGAAGAAATCAAACTGATCGATATAGAATCTGTAGAACATTGCTGTTCTCTGAAGGAGCATGGGATACTTGAGACCCTGCTTCTTAGCTTCTGCAAGGAAGCCTTCGAGATCCTTAAGAGTCTTAACGGACTTAACATCGAAGTTTGTCTTGTCAAGAGCTGCCTTACGATACATAAGATCGTAACCTTCTACGTTGTCCTTGTAAACAGGAACGAAGTAGTTCTTGCCGTCGAACTTTGTAGCTTCCCACTGGCCCTTATCCATTGAGTTGTAGAGCTTTGTGTTGGGAAGGAGAGAAGTGATGTCGTAAACCATGTCGTTGGAAACGAGGTTGGATGTCTTGATCTTGCCCTCTTCCCAAGCTGCTGTCCAAAGAAGGTTAACTTCCTTGTTAGCTACCATGTTACCCGCCTTCTCGGCATATTCGCCGGAGCCGACTTCCTTGATGGAAACTGTTACGTTCAGTCCCTTTTCACCAAGGTACTTGTTAACTGCGTCCTCAACCTTCTTAACCTGAGCTTCGTCAACTGCTTCAAGGTTGAAGCAAGCTCTTAAGATGTTGATCTTTGTCTTTCCGCCTTTTCCGCCGCATCCGCTGAATACGCCGGCCACCATTGCCATTACCAGCAATAATGCCAAAACTTTCTTCTTCATAAAATTCCTCCTAATGAAATTTGTTTTATATTCAAAGGTTTTCCCTTTAAATATCAGTTTGATCAGCCTTTTACCGAACCAACGGTAAGGCCTTTTACGAAATACTTCTGGAAGAAGGGATAGGCCAACATGATGGGAGCGATTACCACTACTACCGTAGCCATTGTGGCCGAGTTTTTCGGGATCGTTCCGCCCATGGCATCTCTTACTGCCTGAGGTACGTTGTTGCTGTTCAGAAGGAAATCGATGTTCTTCTGAATATTATAGAGAAGTAACTGCAGTGGCTTCTTTGAGTTCTTGTCTATGTAGAGCACTGCGTTCTGCCAGTCGTTCCAGTAAGCCGTTGCCATCATGAAGCCTACAGCTGCGAGAGAGGGCTTCATAAGAGGAAGGCAGATACGGAAGAATGTCAGGTATTCATTGGCACCGTCGATCTTTGCCGCTTCAAGGAGCTCCGCCGAGATGCTGTTCACAATGTAGGTTCTCAGGATGAGGACGTTCATTGTGGTGACGCAAAGGGGCAGGATCAGAAGGAGCAGTGAATTCTTCAAGTGATAGTAACCGGTGAATACAATGTATCCTGCAAGCTGACCACCGTTAAAGAGCATGGGGATCAGCAGGTAGATCGATAAAAACTTTGCCAGTCTGAAACCGGGGCGGCTGATGGCATATGCATACATGCTCATGGTCAGGAGGCCCAACGTGGTTCCCGCAAGCACTACGAAGATCGTAACGCCGTAAGATGTGACCAGCTGTGTGCCGTACTTAAGTACGGAGTGCATACCGTCCATGGAAAGGCTTTCCGGGAAGAAACTGAAGCCTTTCTTCGCGATGGATTCCTCGGAAGTAAATGCTACGATGAAGACCAGCAGTACCGGCAATGCACAGAAAAGTGTGTACAGGAGAAGGAAGAAACCGAGGATGTATTGTCCCAAGGTCTTTTTGCCTTTTTCCACGTTATCTTCTTCTCTTTTTCTTTTTTTCTTTAAATCTTTTACGTTATCCATTCCGGCCTCCCTTAAAACAGTGAATTCTCAGGCGAGATCTTTCTTACCGCGCCATTGGCCAGAAGCATCATCACAAGCCCGACTACGGACTGGAAGAGGCTGGCGGCGGCGGTGAAGCCGTACTCAGGAGTGCTCAGGATGGCACGGAGTACATAGGAATCGATAACCTGTGTTGCGTCGAACAGTGCTCCGCTGTCTCGGGTAACCTGGAAGAAGAGACCTGTGTCGGATCTCATGATGTTACCTACCGAAAGAAGGAGCATTACGGTGATCATGGGAACCAGGGAAGGGATCGTAATGTGAACGATCTGCTGCCACTTGTTGGCGCCGTCGATCCTTGCCGCTTCATAAAGAGCGGTGTCTATGCCGGCCAGAACCGACATATAGAGGACGGAACCGTAACCCACGGAGTTCCATATCTTAACAATGGTCAGGATCACGTACCAGTACTTCGGTTCGGAATAGAAGGAAATGCTGGTGCCCAGAAGCTTGTTGATGAGACCGTTGTCGCTTGCGATAAATGCGTAAACGATGAACTGAACTGCTGCGAAGGAAATGAATATGGGAACGATCATCATTGTCTGCATCAGTCTGCCGGCCTTTTTGAAGACGAACTGGTCAAGGGCGATGGCGAGAACGATGTTTAGGAAAGTTCCTACCGCAGTAAAAATGAAGTAATAGATCAGGGTGTTACGGGTCATGCGGAAGAAAGTGCTCTTGCTGGCGAACAGGAATTTGAAGTTATCCAGGCCAACGAATTCGCTTTCGAAAAATCCTTTCATGGGTTTGAAATCCTGAAAGGCCATGACGATACCACCCATAGGTACGTACATGATGAAGAAAAGGATCAGGAACGCAGGAAGTGCAAATATCACGAAAGGCAGATGCTTCCTGGTGTTGGCAAGAAGGGTATCCTTTTTCTTCTTCGGCTTAACGGAGCCGTTTGCGGGCACCGAACCCTCTTTGTTTTTGGTCATCTTTCATTCTCCTCAAAACGGTTTGATCGGCTCAAAATTACGAAACCGATTTCGTAAGATAGGAAAAAAATTAGACAAAATTTATTTTTCCTGTCTTGCATTGTCATAATATACAATTTTTTGTTCTGTGTCAATAGAATTTTGTGCATTTTTACAAATAGATTTTTCGGCAGATCATGTCGATTTTTTGGCGTATTTTTTTGAAGCCCAGTAATTATAATGCTTTCGTAAATATTTTCACGAGTTTGAAAAAAAGTATTGTTAAAATGAACATTTTAAAGTATACTGTTGCCACGAAAACGATTTCGAGATGAAAATATTGGGTTTTAAAACCCTTGAAAACACTAATGATAAGGAGATAACCATGAAGTACGGGTATTTTGATGACAAAGCCAAAGAATATGTGATCACAACTCCAAAAACACCCCTCCCCTGGATCAACTATCTCGGGACAGATGAATTCTTTTCGCTGATCTCGAATACCTGCGGAGGATACAGCTTCTATAAGGATGCGAAGCTGCTGAGGCTCACCAGATACAGATACAACAACGTCCCCATGGACAACAACGGAAAATACTACTATATAAATGACGGCAAGGACATCTGGAATCCCGGATGGCAGCCTTCAAAAACTCCGCTGGATCTGTATGAGTGCAGGCACGGTATCGGCTACAGCCGCTTCACAGGTAAGAAGAACGGCCTGAAGGCCGAGGTTCTGGCTTTTGTTCCCGTAGGTGACAATTGTGAGATAAACAGAGTTACCCTTACCAATGAATCCAACGAGACCAAGGAATTCAAACTCTTTTCATATGTAGAATGGTGCCTTTGGAATGCGGACGATGACATGAAGAATTTCCAGAGGCTTTTGTCTTGCGGTGAGGTGGAGATCAAAGGATCTGCCATATATCATAAGACGGAATACCGTGAAAGAAGAGATCATTACGCTTTCTTCTCCGTAAATGAGAAGATCGCAGGTTTTGACACCATCCGTGATGATTTCCTCGGTGCATATAATGACAATGACCGCCCGGACGTTGTCGTAAACGGAAAAGCTGGCAATACTGTTGCCAGCGGATGGTCGCCCATTGCGTCCCATCAGATCGACATCACCCTGAAGCCGGGAGAGAAAAAATCCCTTATCTTTATTTTGGGATACATTGAAAATGCTACCGATGACAAGTGGGAGAGTTATGGCGTCATAAATAAGAAAAAGGCTGAAGTCATGCAGGAGAAATACAGGACCGACGCCGATGTGGACAAGGCATTTGCTGCCCTCAAGGCCTACTGGGACAATCTTCTGTCCATCTATCATGTGGATTCGGGAGATGACAAGGTCAACCGTATGGTCAACATCTGGAACCAGTACCAGTGCATGGTCACCTTCAACATGTCACGTTCCGCATCCTATTATGAATCGGGCATAGGCAGAGGCATGGGCTTCAGAGATTCCTGCCAGGATCTTCTGGGCTTTGTACATCTGATCCCCGACCGTGCAAGAGAAAGGATCATCGACATCGCCTCCACTCAGTTTGAAGACGGACGCGCATATCATCAGTATCAGCCCCTTACCAAAAAGGGTAATTCCGACATCGGAAGCGGGTTCAACGATGATCCTCTCTGGCTCATTGCAGGCACAAGTGCTTACGTTCGTGAGACGGGAGACATTTCCATCCTTAAGGAGCTTGTTCCCTTCGACAACGATGAGAGCAAGGCAACACCTCTTATGGATCACCTGAAGAGATCCTTTGATTTCACCGCAACCCATAAGGGACCTCATGATCTGCCTCTCATCGGACGTGCGGACTGGAACGACTGTCTGAACCTGAACTGCTTCTCGGAGCATCCCGGAGAATCCTTCCAGACCTTCGGCCCCAGTGAAGGACCGGTTGCCGAGTCTGTATTCATTGCTGGTATGTTTGTAAAATACGGCAGAGAATATGCGGAACTCTGTGAGCTCGTGGGAGACAAAAAGGAAGCGGAGCGTGCCCTTAAGGAAGTAGACATCATGTATGATGCGGTCCTTAAGAACGGCTGGGACGGAGAATGGTTCGTGAGAGCCTATGATGCATACAGTAACAAAGTGGGCTCCAAAGAGTGCGAGGAAGGTCAGATCTTCATTGAACCTCAGGGCTTCTGCGTAATGGCGGGCATCGGAGTTAAGGAGGGAATGGCAAAACAGGCACTGGATTCCGTAAAGGAAAGACTGGACACCAAGTACGGCGTCATGATCCTCCAGCCTGCATATACACGTTATCATCTGGAACTTGGTGAAGTTTCCTCCTATCCTCCGGGGTACAAGGAGAACGCCGGCATATTCTGTCACAACAATCCTTGGGTTTCCATTGCGGAAACGGTCATCGGACGTGGCGACAGAGCTTTCGAGATCTACAAGAAGACATGTCCTGCCTACGTTGAGGACATTTCCGAGATCCATCGCACAGAGCCTTATGTTTACTCACAGATGGTTGCGGGACGTGATGCGAAGTTCCACGGAGAAGCAAAGAACAGCTGGCTCACAGGTACGGCTGCATGGACTTTTGTAAACATTTCCCAGTACATTCTGGGGGTTTATCCCACTCACAAGGGACTTTCCGTTGATCCCTGCATTCCCGCAGGCTTCGGCGACTTCAGCCTTGTGCGTAAGTTCCGTGGAGCAACCTACAACATCAAGGTGGAGACCAACGGAGCACAGAAGGGCGTGAAGGAACTCGTAGTGGACGGAAAAGCAGTTTCGGGAAATGTGATACCCTTCGAAGAGGGAAAGAAAGAGTACAATATCACAGTCAAAATGGGTTAATGGCTTAAAAAGCTTTCCTTATAATTTTTCCTTGCTGAACGGGGCGTGAAAACGCCCCGTTTTATTGCTTTTATTTGCAGAAGAAAAGCGGTCTGCATCATAGACAGTACAGGTAAAAAATGATAAGATGAACTGACAAAAATCAAAATTGAGAACGGCTCGGAGGGGGCTGTTCTCTTTTCCTGAGGAAAAAGGAGAAAAAATGAGTGTTAGTTTGATAAACAGGTTTTCCATAGAAGCAGCGGGAAACGGCAAGGGGCTGCTGGGAGATATTAACGGAGACGGACGTATGGAAGTGGTCTTCGTTCAAGCCGACGGGGACATAGACGATCGATATGTTCCTCATCAGGTGACCTGCGTGACGGCCTTCGATCTGGAGGGAAATCTTCTCTGGCAGACAGGAAAACCTTCGGTAAAGCCCGGAAATTTCGGTTCTGACTTTCCTGCCCAGATCTTTGACTACGACGGTGACGGAGACTTGGAAGTCCTTTGCGTCATGAACAAGCGCTTTACGGTGCTGGAAGGAAAGACGGGAAAGGTAAAGAAGGACTATCCTCTTCCCGCAGATGAAGCTCACGACTGCATCATTATAGCAAATCTCACGGGAGCCGACAGACCGAGAGAGATCATCCTTAAAGACAGATATTTCAATATGTGGGCCATGGACAGGGATTTTAACGTGATGTGGACTCATAACGGGAACATCGGGCATTTTCCCTATGTATATGATATAAACGGCGACGGATATGACGAGGTCATGGCGGGATATGACTGCCTGGACCATAACGGGAAAGTTCTGTGGTCCTGCCACGATCTTACGGATCATGCGGACTGCATATGGGTGGGAGACGTGAACGGCGACGGGAAGCCCGAGTGGGCCATCGGCGGAAGTGTCACCTGCCTTTACAGCGCAGAAGGTGAGGAATTGTGGAGATATGACGGTTCAATAGAATCCCAGCACATCGCTCTGGGAAAGTTCATTCCCGGAGCACCCGGTCTTCAGCTGGCGGGTCTTGACCGTATCAGGCGCGGCGATGGTTACAAGGGTCAGTGGGATGGCCTTGACGGGCTGTTTCTGGTGGACAGTAACGGTAAAGAAGTCAGAAAAGAAAACAGACAGACCAAGGGCTGGCTCACCATCGCCGAGACCCTTCGCAACTGGAACGGAAGCGGACGGGACTACATCCTTGCCTACAGACGCGGCGGCGGAGTGAACCCCGGACTTTACGACCACGAGTTCAATATGATCGCGGAATTTCCCATCGAATCCGCCAAGGGAGACTACGTGCTCCACGGCGACCTTTTCGGACGAGGCATTGAAGATGTCATCGTATACGGCGACAAAGAAGCCATCATCTACTCCGGAACCTTCACGGATGTCCATGAAAAACCCTCGGGAAAGGCCATCCCCCAGCCCAGGAGACTCTACACTTCCACACTTTATCCCGGCGGCAGCATCTGACCGAAATAGACTATAAAGAAAAGAGGAAACATAAAATGCAGGAAACAAGACCTTTTGTACCTTGGGAAATGATGAATTCATTTATGATCGACGTGTTTGTTAAATACGGCGTTCCGAAGGAAGACGCAGCCATATGCGCCGACGTCCTTCTTGAAAGCGACAGAAGAGGCATTGAAAGCCACGGCTGCAACAGATTTAAGCCCATCTATCTTGACAGGATCAAGAACGGAACCCTTCTGCCCGTGACGAAGATCGATGTCGTGAAGGAGACTCCCACCACGGTGGTAATGGATGCCAACAACGGTATGGGTATGGTTGCCAGCCATCGGATGATGGAGATGCTGATCGAAAAGGCTAAGAAATACGGAATGGCAGGCGGAACGATCTTCAATTCCACCCACTACGGTATCGCGGGCTATTGGACCACCATGGCGGAAAAAGCCGGTATGATCGGAATTTCGGGAACCAATGCAAGACCTTCCGTAGCTCCGACTTTTGGCGTGGAACCCATGATGGGGACCAATCCTCTGACCTTTACAATGCCTACGGATGAGGAATTCCCTTTCAATTTCGACTGCGCCACCAGTATAGTTCAGAACGGTAAGATCGAGTACTATGAGCGCTCGGGAAAGGACACTCCCGCAGGCCTCGTGGTGACAAAAGACGGCGGCACAATGACCGATTCCGGAGAGATCTTAAAGAATATGCGCGCGGGAAATTGTGCGCTTTTGTCCATAGGCGGTCTTGGAGAAGAAACAGGAGGCTACAAGGGCTATGGCTTTACCACCATAGTCGAGATCCTTTCCGCTGCCCTTGCAGGCGGACCTTATCTTAAGGAACTGAGCGGAGTTGACGAAAACGGAAACAAGAGGATGTATCATCTCGGACATTTCTTCTTTGTGATAAATCCCGAGTTCTTCATGGGACTGGATACCTTCAGGAAGACTTCGGGGGGCATTCTCCGCGGACTCCGTAATTCAAGAAAGGCTCCCGGAGCCGAGAGAATCTACACAGCCGGCGAAAAAGAATGGATCGCGTGGAATGAACGTAAAGACAAGGGCGTTCCTGTAGGGGAGAGCATACAGAAAGAACTGATCGCTTTAAGAGACGAGTTCGGTCTGGATTACAGATTTCCTTTTGAATAAAAAAATCCCGACGGCTTTTAAACCGTCGGGAATTTTTTTACAGTTTGTATTGCGAAAGATCGCCTTTAATTGCATCCGAATAGAGGTTCAGTTTTTCTGAAATGTTTGTGATGTTTGCTGTTTCGTTACGCAACTTGTTGCTTTCCTCCACAATGGCGTCGCTGAGACTCAGAACCTGATTGATGTTGGTTGCCTGTTCCTCTGTGGTGGCAGCGTTCTCTGTTGCGACTTCATTTATCTTTTCGATGCCTGATGTGATCTTTATGATACCGTCCGTAGCTTTTGCAACGTCGCCGTAGATCTTTCCGAAGGATTCATTTGCTCCGGTGACCCCGCTGATACAAGCTTTCATGTCCTCAGTGCATATGTCTGCTTTCTTGTTGATGTCTGCGATGTTCTTTGTGATGTCGTCGATGAGTTTACGGATGGTCTCTGTAGCTTCGGATGACTGGCTTGCAAGAGTTCCGACTTCGGAAGCAACGACTGCAAAGCCTTTACCCATTTCGCCGGCTCTTGCGGCCTCTATGGAAGCGTTGAGAGAAAGGAGATTGGTCTGTTCGGATATGGCATTGATGGTCTCCGTAATTCCGGTGATCTCCTCGACGGACTTGGCTGTTTCTCTGATCAGAGCGGTCAGGTCGTTGATGGTTGCATGCAAGGTGTTGAAGTTCTTTGTCATGCTGTCCATTTCGTCCTTGCCCTTTGTGGAAGCGTCAAGAGTTTCATCACAAAGGGATTTGACATTCTCCGCATTTTTAACCAGCCGGTCGGATGTGGCTGCCAGATCGGTAGCGGATGAAGCTATGTCTTCTATGGATGTGTTCATGTCGGAAAGAGTGGAATTCAGCTTTTCGATGGACTCATCCTGATTCTTGCATGTGTCGGAGAGAACGTGGGATATGTCGAAGCATTCTCCCGCTCTGCTGTTCATGTCTCCCGAAATGTTGGAGAGGCTGTTGAGAGTGGTTCTCATCTTCTTGATGTATCCGTTCAATGATTCTGCAAGAGTGGTGATCTCGTTGTTTCCCTCGGGGATGAGTTCCACGGTAAAGTCGCCCGTGCTGATGTCGGAAATGCGCGCTGTAACCGTTGTAATGGGGTTGATGGTCTTGTTGATGAAGAAATGCAAAACCACGGAGAAGATAACGAGAAGTACGATGGCGCTGACAAACGTGATGATCATTACCTTTAGGATACTGTTACTCAGGATGGTTGTAGGTACTGCACTTACAACTGCCCATGTGGTGTCATCGATGTCAGATGCGGTGATCATTTGGGAACCATCGGAGGTCTTAACGGTCACAACCTTTTCGCCTTTTGCTGTAGCGCTGGTGTTGATGGTAGTAAACACGGAAGCGATGCCTTTTACGATGGGATCCGTGGAAGAAGAAAGATTCTGACCCACAACATTTGAAACATTGCTTATGAGTATGTCCCCGGTTTCCTTGTCGATAATGTAATATTTTGCTTCAGCCGAAAGGGAATCGAAATCATTCACCTTAGCTGCAACTTTTTCAAAATCAATGTCGCTGCTTAAAACAGTCTGCCCCTTTATCAACACCGAACATGCCATGCTGACCTTGCCCGTGGCTGAATCGAGATAGGGGATGGAATAGAGTTTGCCGTTTTTGGAAATGGCACCCTTGTACCAGGCTTTTTCGTAAAAACTGTAATCAGGTGTGGGGGTCCATCCGGAACCGTCAAGGAATTTACCCGAATCTCCGAAGGCCATGTAGATGTCGTGGGAGTCGGGATCCAGCTTTGTGAGCTGCATCAGTAATGCAAGCATATCCTGATCCGACATTTCCGGTGAATTCTTGATGACATCGGCAGTCTGTCCGACTCTGTCTTCAATGCTCCTCCACCAGCTATGCACCTCGCCGGCATATGTTTCCGATTCTCTGGCAAGTATATTGTTCATCAGCGACTGAATGTTGTCTGCTGCAAGTTTGATGCTTATCTGGGTGCTGATGATGATAATGATAGCTACAAAAATTATTATCAGGCTCAGCAGAGTTTTCTTCAGAGATTTTCTTTTGTCTTTTTTCATGCGCTTTTGCCTCCTTGAGTTATTCTGATATTATACCATTTTGCAGCTAAACATTTTGTTTTTTTATGTTTGTTTTATTATTTTTTTGTTTTTTTTAATTTATAGATACTATTTGCAGACACGAGCGGAGAATCGTGCTACGGGAACGATAATAGCCGGCAGTTGAAAGAAAAATATACATTGACAAATTATATTTCATAAAATATAATATTACAAAATGTAATAAACGGAGACATGGAAATGGCACAGGAATATGAACAATTAAAACTTGAAAATCAGCTGTGTTTCCCGATGTACGCGTGTGCCAGAAAGATCGTGAATGCATACAATCCCTACCTAAGTTCTCTGGGACTGACCTACACCCAATACATTGTATTTATGGTGCTCTGGGAAAAAGAGAGTGTGAAGGTGGGACAACTGGGCGAGATCCTGAGGCTTGATGCAGGAACTCTCACCCCGCTGTTAAAAAGGCTTGAAAAGGAAGGCTATGTAACAAGAAGACGGTCAGAGGAAGACGAGAGGGTAACCATCGTCAGCATCACCGCAAAGGGAAACGAACTGAAAGAAAAATGCAAAGACATTCCGCTTAAACTCTTGCAGAACAGCAGTGGACTGGATGCAGCGGAAGCAAAGGAACTCTACAGGCTATTATACAAATTTCTGGATGAATGAACCAAGAAGGAGGAAACATTATGACGTATGCGGTAAGATACTACACGAAGACAGGCAACACAAAGAGACTTGCGGAGGCTGTCGCAAAAGAACTGGGAGTTGAGGCCATGCCCATAAGCACTCCCGTAACCGAGAAGGTAGATATTCTTTTCCTGGGTAATTCCTACTATGCCTTCAATATTGATCCTGAGGTGCGGGATTTTGTGGCATCTCTTGACAAGGAACTGGTGGGAAAGCTCGTTAATTTCGGCTCTGCAGCCATGCTGAATTCCACCTACAAGAAGGTGAAGGCCGTAGCCGAAAAGGCGGGAGTTCCCATGGACGAAAAGGAATTCCATTGCAAAGGTGAATTCAAGGGCATCCACAAAGGCAGACCCAACGATGAGGACCTTAAGGCTGTGGCAGAGTTTGCAAGGCAGTATAAATAAAAACGGAGACGGAGCGGTTTTTATTTTGCTTAAGACCATATGAAAAAGAAACACGGTGACGGATCCTGTGTCCGCCGCCGTGTTTTTCATTTTAATGATTAAATTATCATTTCAGAAGTATCGCTGTTTGATCTCTTCATACTTGTCTGCCGTCATCAGGGCTGTTTCGTCCGTATCCTTAAGATGGACGGTGTAGGTCCATCTGCCGTACACCTCAAGCTTTTTGATGGCGTCGGTGCGGATGATGTAGGATTTGTGACATCGCAGAAAAGTGTCACCCTTTAGCTTCTCTTCCAGAGAAGAAAGCGACTGGGAGGTGAGGAAAACCTCGTCTTTCGTGACTATTCTGCACATCCCGTCGGTGCGCTCCACCATCAATATGTCTTTCAGATCCACCAGATTGATCTCTTCTTTCCCCTTGATCAGAAGCTTCTCGTTCTTTTCACCTTCCTGCAACTCCGAAACAGGGCGGCTTTCAGAAAAATCCCGGATCCTTCCGAGAGTCTTTCCGATGCGTTCCAGATCAAAGGGCTTTACGATGTAATCGAAGGCATATATTTCGAAGGCGTTTGCCATGTACTCGCTGTGAGCCGTGGCAAAGACCACCTTTACCTTGGGGGAGACCTCCGTTATTGCCTTTGCACATTCCAGACCGCTTTCACCCTTAAGGTCTATGTCCATGAAGACAACTTCGGGGCGAAGCTTTAAGAAATCGCTGACTGCCGAGGCAAAGTTGTCACAGGAAGCAACAACCTTAAAGCCTTCGTTCCGTTCGATCATTTTTTTCAATATATCGCGGATGTGCTCTTCATCCTCAACAACCATCACGTTTATCATAACTTCGCCCTCATTTGTTTACTTCTTCTTTGTCTCAACGAAATCCGTTACACCGTTTCCGATGTCTTTTTTCATCTTTGTATCTGCCTGAATGTTCTGAAGCTTGTAATAATCAAGAACTCCAAGATTTCCGCTTCTGAGTGCCTCTGCCATAGCCTTGGGCACTTCTGATTCAGCCTTTACGACTTCCGCTCTCATTTCCTGCTCGAGAGCAACAGCCATAGCCCTTCTTTCCTCGGCCTTAGCCTGAGCGATCTTGGTGTTTGCTTCTGCCTGAAGGCTCTGAAGGTTTGCACCGATGTTTCTTCCTATGTCGATGTCGGCAATATCGATGGATATGATCTCATACGCCGTTCCGGAATCCAGACCTTTCTCAAGAACGACTTTGGAAATGTCATCGGGATTCTCCAAAACGGAACTGTGGGTGGTGGCAGAACCTACGGTGGTAACGATACCTTCGCCGACTCTTGCGAGAACCGTAGCTTCTCCCGCACCACCGATCAGCTGGTTGATGTTGGTCCTTACGGTCACGCGGGCTTTTACGAGAAGCTCGATACCGTCTTTTGCAACTGCCGAGATCTGAGGAGTCTCGATGACCTTGGGGGTTACGCTCATCTTTACTGCTTCGAAAACGTCTCGACCTGCCAGATCAATGGCGGAAGCCTGCTCGAATGTCAGGTTGATGCCTGCTCTTTCGGCTGCGATCAGTGCGTTGATGACATTGTCAACATTTCCGCCTGCCAGATAGTGAGCTTCAAGTTCGTTTGTCCTCACCTTTATGCCTGCCTTCGTGGCTTTGATCATGGGAGCCACGATACGCGCGGGTCTGACGCGTCTGATCTTCATTCCGAGAAGTGTGAAGATGTTGATCCTTACGCCGCTGGCAACTGCCGAGATCCACATTCCCACGGGGATTACGGAAAAGAACACCATAAGCAGAACGATCACGACCGCTGCGATGGCAACAGGTGCATATGTTCCTGCGTTAGCGCTTGCTACAATACTGAATTTGTCCATTTATTTGTCCTCCCTTACCACAATACTGTTGTTTTTTATCTCGGAGATCTCAAGGGCAGAACCCTTTTTGATGAATTCTCCGGGTGAAAGAATGTCAAGCTTGATGCCGTTGAACTCGCCCTTGCCTGAAGGTCTCAGGTCTGTGAGGGCGATGCCTTTCTGACCCACAAGGTATTCCATGTCCTTTGCTTCAATGAAAAGGTCTTTGCCCTGCAAGTCTGTGTCCAATTTTATAGGTGACTTGACTTTCTTCGAGTTGAAAACGATGATGGAGATCACCAGCATAACTGCCACCACCACTATAGCGATCACTCCTACGGTGATCCTTTCACTGACAGTCCTTCCTGTCAGGAAAACTCCGGCTGCGGCACATATAACTCCCAAAAGTCCCGGTACACCGAAGCCGGGCATATAGAACTCCACGCCGATCAGTATGATACCGATCACCAGGACCACTATGCCCAAGATTTGAATTGGCTCCATATTAATCTCCTTTCTCAAACTCCACCGTGAACACGGTTTCTTTTTCGTTTGATCTTAAACATATACTGCCTTTGTTTGCGGAGAGGATCTCGGATACGATGGCCAGGCCCATTCCGTGACCTTCCTCCTTTTTGGTGGAGAAGCCTTTTTTGAATATGCCCGATTGCAATTCTTCGGGAATCTTCGGCCCGTTGTTTTCCACATCGAAAATGTATCTGTCGGGCCTTTCGTTCACGTTGATCAGGATCTTTTTCTCCGGCTGTTCGGATTCGTCCAATGCTCTGACTGCGTTGTCGATGAGATTGGAGAGAACCTTGCAAAGCTCCCAGTCCTCGATCCTTAGTTCCTTAAGGTCTGATTTCACTTCGATGAGAAATTCAATGCCGTGAGATTCCGCTTCCGCCATTTTCGCGGCGAGAAGTGCATTGAGAGCGGGCTTCGAGGTTTTGATGGCCTTACCCGTTTTCAGAAGTTCCTTGTAGACCTTCCGAAGGTAAGCGTTCATTTCCTCATATTCCTCCAACTCCATGAGTCCGTAGATCACCTGCAGGTGATTCAGGTAGTCGTGCCTGTCCATGCGCAGCTTATCATTCAACTTCCCCAGGTTTTCCACACTTTCGCGAAGAGTGAGGTTCCTGTTCACCATCTTCACATAGCTTCGCATCAGAAGCGCTATGCATGCCATCAGGACCACAACCAATATGACACAAAGAGTAAGATACGTGTTGCTCATTTTTTCCTCCACACCCACAGAATATCATTTTTCCGCTTTTCTTCAACCGATCCTTCCCCAATTATACATTTTTGAGACTGAAATGTCAGTATGGAGTTTGGAACTCATTTCTGTTTGACAGCAGAGAAACCTAAAGAGTTCACTTTGAAACTGCTTGGTGAGATGGGGATCAAATGAAAGCGGGGGACGTTCACAGGGTGTAGAGGTTCCGGAAGTTGATATCTCCTGGCGAAACGTGTATAATGCAAGTATTAAAAGGGTTGGAGGAATAATATGGTTTGGCTAAAAAAAGCAACAGAGGATGACAGGAAATTTAATCTTGAAGTTACGGAGGAGCAAAAGCATTTTTGCGCAAGTTACCAGAGGATTTTGGACTATATACTTGCTGAGCCTAATGAGAATCGCTATGGCGGATACATCATATATGATGACGAAACGCCTGTCGGAATCATGTCATATTGTGATTTGGATGAACTTCAAGTATACAATTTCTGCTATCTGCTGATAGACCGTCGTTATCAGAGAAGAGGATATGCTTTTAAAGCAATCGGGCTTCTTATGGAAAAGTTTAGGGAGGACGGAAAGTATAGTACGGTGTCGGTAACGCTGTTTGACACAAATGAAGAGGCCAGAAAACTGTATGAGAAATGCGGCTTCCGCCCTACCGGTTGTACTTTTGAAGATGAATATGATATGGAGATGGCGTTGTAAAAATGAACCCCTAACCCCGTCCCGGGGGCCATAAATGAACAATGGAGATGATGGGAGGGATATTTGAAGACATGACTACACAGAGTTTTGATCTTGAAGATTTATATAACAAGGTTGCAGCGGCAATTGTAAATGTCGATTTTGCGAAGTTTTGGGAAGGTTTCAAACCGCTGAAGTTTGCACTTTATAATGAGACGGAGTGCTTCTTTGACGGTCGTTTTATTGAGAAAACTCCGGAATTTTGCGCAAATACGGCGATAGAATACAGGGGCAAAATGATCGCCATATGGAATGTGCAGCAGGAAATGCCGATATCGGTGTTTGCATCCAAGATCATCCATGAGATGTTTCATGGGTTTCAGAAAGAGCGGGGCTGGGACTGTTGGGCAGATGAAATGGAAGCCCTTTACAGGTACAGATACAGTGAAGAAAATTTGAACGTCAAACTTCATGAGAACAGGCTTCTTTTGGATATGCTTGAGGACTTTGATGCGGACAAGTACAGGGAATTGCTCGCCTGCAGAAAGTATCGCTCGGAGAGATTTCCCTACGAGTTTTCCTATGAATGCTGCGGGGAAGAGATCGAAGGCAGTGCGAATTATGTTGAGTGGCAGGTGCTTCGGCAGCTTGATGAAAACGAAGCTGAGAAAGTGGATCGTGGAAACGGCGGTTGAAGCAAATGAAGTGGTTCTGACCGGTCCGGTTGAAATGGGCGGCGTGAATAAGAAAAATATATTGTGGGGATTTTTTTTGTATTGACGGCTAATTCAAATTAGCTTATAATAAAGCTAATCGAAATTAGCCAAAGGAGTGTATATGGATACCAAAAAGAAAATACTGGATGTAGCATTGGCTTTGTTTTCGGAAAAAGGATACGGAAATGTTTATGTGGGACAGATAGCTGAAGGTGTGGGCATAAAGGCACCCTCTTTATATAAACATTATAAAAGCAAACAGGATATTTTTAACGCCATCTTAGATGAAATGCGTGAGCGGTATAACCAAAAAGCTGCAGATTTAAATATGAATGGAAATGATATCCTGATGGATTCAGAAGTTTATAAAAATGCTTCAGAAGATGACCTTGTGAAAATGGGGACAGGACTGTTTTTGTTTTTCTTACACGATGAATATGAATGCAAGTTCAGAAAGATGCTTACCTTGGAACAGTTTTCAGATAAGGAATTGGCAGATCTTTTCTCTAAACAGTATTTTGATGATCCTCTTAAGTATCAGAGCGGAATGCTGCAACTTCTTATCATGCAGGGTAAGTTAAAAGGAGATGATGCCGATATTATGGCATTGCAGTTTTTTTCGCCCATTTATCTGCTCATGACCGTATGCGACAGACAGCCTAGAAGAGAAAAAGAATGCTTACAAAAACTGGAAAAGCACATCAGACAATTTAGCAGGATATATAAAGGAGAAGATAAATGAAGATAGTAATGATTAACGGTCAGAATCATAAAGGGAGTACATATAATATCGGGAGATTACTTGCAAAGAAGATCGGAAGTGATAAAGATATAGTTGAATTCTTCCTGCCGAAGGACCTGAACCATTTCTGCCTCGGATGTTATACTTGCATAGAGGATGATACAAAATGTCCTTTCTATGAAGAAAAAAACAGGATAATGAAAGAAGTTGAAGAGGCAGATATTCTGATATTCACAACCCCGACTTATTGTCTGAGAGCCTCAGCCCCGATGAAAAACTTCATAGATCAGACATTCAATTACTGGATGTCACACAGACCTCGAAGGTGTATGTTCAATAAAAAGGCAGTTGTCATATCAACCGCAGCGGGAAGCGGAGCGAAGAAGGCTGTAAAGGATGTAAGTGATGCACTTTT
>JAILRC010000083.1 GCA_024698485.1 Lachnospiraceae bacterium
GGAAACATGGTGGCTCTGACTCTCAACGAATTTTCGCCCCAAGCTTCGATCCTTACTGTTTCGCCCTTTGTCTTGAAAACAAGGGCTCCGTTATCATTTATAAATAACATTTTTGCCTCCTTGATGGTGTTGGTTTGGACTTGGTCGGGAAGGTCCCTGTGCTGCGCCGGACCTCTGACTTTTGTCCCGGGGGTTCATTTTAGCATATGTCCATTTGTTTTTTTACATTCCATATTTGACATTATTTCAGCATCTTTGCGAGATATTGACCGGTGTAGGACTTTTTCACCTTTGCCACTTCCTCGGGGGTACCTTTTGCTATGACGGTACCGCCTCTGTCGCCGCCTTCCGGACCCATGTCTATGATGTAGTCAGCGCACTTTATGACATCGAGGTTGTGTTCGATGACAAGCACGGTGTTTCCTGCTTTTACAAGGCGCTGAAGGACTTCTATGAGCTTGTTCACGTCTTCAAAGTGAAGACCTGTGGTGGGCTCGTCCAGGATGTATATTGTCTTGCCGGTGCCACGTCTTGAAAGCTCCGTGGCAAGCTTTATACGCTGTGCTTCGCCTCCCGACAGATCCGTGGAGGGATGACCCAGTTCGAGATAGGAGAGACCCACGTCGTTCATGGTCTCTATCTTTCTCTTGATCTGAGGAACGTTTGCGAAGAACTTCACCGCATCGTCTACGGTCATGTCCAGCACGTCATATATGGACTTGCCTTTATATTTTACTTCCAGAGTTTCCCTGTTGTAACGCTTTCCGTTGCAGACTTCACAAGGGACGTAAACGTCAGGCAGGAAGTTCATTTCGATCTTTATGATACCGTCGCCTCCGCAGGCTTCGCATCTGCCGCCTTTTACGTTAAAGGAGAAACGGCCCTTGGAGTAGCCACGCTGCTTTGCGTCCATGGTTCCCGCGAAGAGATCGCGGATCATATCGAATACACCCGTGTAAGTGGCGGGATTGGAGCGGGGAGTCCTGCCTATGGGAGACTGGTCTATGCATATGACTTTGTCCAGCTGCTCCAGACCTTCGATCTTTTCGCACTTTCCGGGGATGGTGCGGGCCTTGTTGAGCTCCTTGGCCAGAGTCTTGTATAGAACTTCGTTCACAAGGGAACTTTTTCCCGAGCCCGAAACACCCGTGACGCAGGTAAGAACTCCCAAAGGAATGTCTGCGTTGACTTTCTTTAAGTTGTGTTCTGTGGCGCCCTTTACGTGGAGCCAGCCCGTGGGTGTACGTCTTGAAGAGGGGATCTCTATCTTCTTACGACCGGAAAGGTAATCTGCCGTAATGGAATTGGGGCACTTCATGACCTCTTCGGGAGTTCCCGCAGCCACGATCTCGCCACCTAAGTTTCCTGCTCCGGGACCGATGTCCACAAGAAAATCAGCTTCACGCATGGTCTCTTCGTCGTGTTCCACCACGATCAGGCTGTTGCCCAGGTCACGGAGACGTTTAAGGGAAGCAAGGAGCTTTCCGTTGTCCCTCTGGTGAAGACCTATGCTGGGCTCGTCAAGGATGTATGCAACTCCCACAAGTCCGGAACCGATCTGGGTTGCAAGACGGATACGCTGGGATTCACCGCCTGAAAGGGAACCTGCCGAGCGGGCGAGGGTCAGGTAGTCCAGACCCACGTCGTTAAGGAAACGTATGCGCCCTTTTATCTCTTTGAGTATGGCAGCGCCAATGGTCTGTTGCATGGGTGTGAGCTGCAGATCGTTGAAGAAATCTGCCAGATCGCGGAGGGGGATCTCGGTGACTTCCGCAATGTTCTTTCCGCCCACGGTCACAGCCAGGACTTCGGGTTTAAGACGTTTTCCGTTACATACCGCGCAGGGAGTGCTGGTCATGAATTCCTCATACTCAGCTTTTATGGATTCCGAAGCGGTTTCTCTGTATCTTCGCTCCGTGCTCTTTATGATGCCTTCGAAAGCGATGGGATAGACACCGGAGCCGCGCTGGCCGGTGTAGTACACATCCACTGACTCGTCCGTTCCGTTTATGATGATATCCTGTATCTTTTCGGGAAGTTCTCCGAAGGGAGTGTCAAGGGAGAAACCAAAATGTTTTGAAAGGGCCACAAGAAGGGAGCCAGCAAAACTCTTGGGATCGCTTGAGGACTGCCAGCCCATGACCTGTATGGCTCCTTTTGAAAGGCTCAGAGTCCTGTCGGGGATCATAAGGTCAGGGGAAAATTCCATCTTCACTCCGATACCGTTGCAGTTGGGGCAGGCACCGAAGGGGTTGTTGAAGGAGAAGGAGCGGGGCTCCAGCTCAGGAAGATTGATGCCGCAGTCAGGGCATGCAAAACTCTGGGAGAAGGTTTTTTCGTCTCCGTTCATCAGGTCGCAGATCACCAGACCCTCCGAAAGCTTCAGAGCGGTCTCGATGGAATCGGACAAACGCTGCTGTATACCGGGCTTTGCAATGAGACGGTCCACGATGATCTCTATGTTGTGCTTGTTATTCTTTTCGAGTTTTATCTCTTCCGTGAGTTCATAAAGGTGACCGTCGATGCGGGCTCTTACGAAACCGGATTTCTTGGCGCTTTCAAGCACCTTTGCATGCTCGCCCTTACGTCCTCTGACCACGGGAGCAAGAACCTGGAACTTGGTCCCCTCCGGGAGTTTCATGATCTCATCCGTCATCTGGTCAACGGTCTGACGCTTGATCTCGCGTCCGCAGTTGGGGCAGTGGGGTATGCCCACTCTCGCGTAGAGGAGACGGAAGTAGTCATATATCTCCGTGACCGTACCCACTGTGGAACGGGGGTTGCGGTTGGTGGATTTCTGGTCGATGGAGATGGCGGGGGAGAGACCTTCTATGCTCTCCACATCGGGCTTTTCCATCTGCCCCAGGAATTGGCGGGCGTAGGAAGACAGGGACTCCATGTAGCGTCTCTGACCCTCAGCATATATGGTATCAAATGCCAATGAACTTTTTCCCGAACCCGAAAGGCCTGTGAGAACGACAAATTCGTCCCTGGGGATGTCTATGTCTATGCCTTTCAGATTATGCTCGTTGGCGCCGCGTATCTTGATGTATTTCTTTGCTTCGTTAAACATTGTGGTTCCTTTTTTATTTGTGTATGGTCATGTGATCATGTGGTTATGTCAACAGCGCTGAAACAGAGTTGAGGGACTTTTGTGGCTAAAATCGCCTTTTTGACGATTTAGGCCACAACATTCGCTGATCAGACGCGGAAATTCTATGTTTTTTTGTGGCTAAAACTCAACTTTTTGCTATTTTAGCCACAAATCTGATGTTTGCAGGTCGTCCGGGGAAATGAAACCGGCGTTTTTTTGTGACTAAAACCAGAGTTTCCGATCGTTTTAGCCACAAAATCACTGATCGGGAGTTTGAATCATGCACATTTAAGTCAGTTTAAGTGTTTTTTCAGTTCTGCCAGCTTGTCTCTGTATTCTGCCGCAAGTTCGAAGTTCAGTTCGGCAGCTGCGGCCCGCATCTTACGGTTCAGGCTTTCTGCGAGAGCCTTGAGCTCATTGTGGGACATGGACTCCACATCTTTTTCAAGAATTGCTGAGCCGGGAGCAGCTTTCTTGGAAATGCTGATGAGCTCGCGAACAGCCTTCTTGATGGAAGTGGGCGTGATACCGTGTTCCTTGTTATAGGCGTCCTGTATTGTACGGCGGCGTTCTGTCTCCGTGATGGCCTTGTCCATGGACTCGGTGATGCTGTCAGCATACATTATAACATGGCCGTCAACATTGCGGGCTGCACGCCCCACCGTCTGTATGAGAGAAGTTTCGGAACGAAGGAAGCCTTCCTTGTCGGCGTCCAGGATGGCCACAAGTGAAACTTCAGGGATGTCGAGACCTTCGCGGAGAAGGTTGATGCCCACCAGAACGTCGAAAACATCCAGACGCATATCTCTTATGATCTGGGAGCGCTCCAGAGTGTCCACATCGGAATGGAGGTAGCGGACACGGATGTTTACTTCTTTAAGGTATTCCGTAAGGCTTTCCGCCATTTTCTTTGTGAGAGTGGTCACCAGAACTTTGCCGCCGTCCTTTGTTGTCTTGTTGATCTCTCCTATGAGGTCGTCGATCTGTCCTTTTGTGGGGCGAACGGAGATCTCGGGATCCAGAAGACCCGTGGGGCGGATGATCTGCTCCGCACGCATGAGTTCGTGGCTCTCCTCGTACTTGGCGGGGGTGGCGGAAACGAACAGCATCCGGCTTATATGGTTCTCAAACTCTTGGAAGTTCAAGGGTCGGTTGTCCTGAGCGGAAGGCAGACGGAAACCGTAGTCGATGAGGGTCTGCTTTCGGGAACGGTTGCCGTTGAACATGCCGCCGATCTGGGGGATGGTCATGTGGGACTCGTCCACGATGATGAGAAAATCGTCGGGGAAGAAGTCAAGGAGTGTGTAGGGAGCGTCTCCCGGCTTAAGTCCCGAAAGATGCATGGTGTAGTTCTCTATGCCTGAGCAGAAGCCGGTTTCCTGCATCATTTCTATGTCATAGCTGGTGCGTTCATATATACGCTGGGCTTCCAGAAGTTTTCCTTCGCTCTTAAAGTGCTTCACCTGCTCGTTCATCTCGTCTTCGATGTCGTGAAGAGCCTTGTTCATGCGGTCTTTGTCCACAACGTAGTGGGAGGCGGGATATATGGCTGCGTGAGCAAGGGTGCACTTGGGATTTCCCGTCACCACTTCAAACTCGGTGATGCGGTCGATCTCGTCACCGAAAAATTCGATGCGAAGGGCAGTGTCGCCGTAGGCAGCAGGGTAGACCTCCACCACGTCCCCACGGACACGGAAGGTGCCGCGCTTAAAGTCTATGTCGTTACGGGCATATTGCATCTCTGTGAGACGTCGGAGAACTTCGTCTCTGTCTTTGGTGGCGCCTTCACGGAGGATAAGGGACATGCCCTGATATTCCTCGGGGCTGCCTATGCCGTATATGCAGGACACTGAAGCCACTATGATAACGTCTTTACGCTCCGAAAGGGAATCCGTAGCAGAATGGCGGAGTTTGTCGATCTCGTCATTAACGGAGGAATCCTTCTCAATGTAGGTGTCGCTGGAGGGAACATAGGCCTCGGGCTGATAGTAGTCGTAGTAGGAGACGAAGTACTCCACGGCATTCTCGGGGAAGAACTCCTTCATCTCCGAGTAGAGTTGGGCTGCCAGGGTCTTGTTGTGGGCGATTATAAGAGTGGGCTTCTGAAGTGCTTCTATGACGTTTGCCATGGTAAAGGTCTTACCGGAGCCGGTCACTCCCAGCAGGGTCTCAAACTGATTGCCGGCCTTGAATCCTTCCACCAGTTTCTTTATGGCCTCCGGCTGATCGCCGGTGGGTTTGAAATCGGAATGAATCTTAAAATCCATATGTGTACCTTTTGAACCCTTGGGGACGGGGTTAGGGGTTCATTTTTCCCGTTGGTGAACAAAATGAGCCACTACCCCCGTCCCTGTGGCTCATTAAGAGTATATCAGTTTTGGAGGTATTTTCAAGAAAAAGGTTATGGTTCCACAGTCGGCATTACTGTGATATACTCTAGGAAATGCGACAGGCAAAGGAAGTGGAAAACATGGCAAAAGCAGCAGAAAAAACAAATGTGATGCGGGTTCTTGATTCGAAAAAGATCGTCTATTCCATGCATGCATATGAACAGGATGCGACGCTTACGGGAGAAGAGATCGCCGCGATCCTTAACGAGGATGCGGAGCGGGTGTTCAAGACCCTGGTGACTCAGGGAAAGTCCGGGCAGTTTTATGTTTTTGTGGTTCCCGTGCGGAAGGAACTGGATCTCAAGAAGGCGGCAAAGGCAGCGGGTGAAAAGGCTGTTGCCATGCTTAAGCAAAAAGATCTTCTTCCTCTTACGGGCTATGTGCATGGTGGTTGCTCGCCCATAGGTATGAAGAAGCTGTATCCCACCTTTGTTCATGAAACTGCGAAGAATTTTGACAGGATGTTCGTAAGCGCGGGAAAAGTGGGATTTCAGATCGAAGTGAACCCCAACGACCTGATCTCGGTGATCGGGGGAGGGTTTGCGGACATAGCGGAATAGAAACGTTTTTATGGAAAAATCCCGCCACCTATGTCATAATAAAGTTTTAGAACGGAGGAAAACCGAGGATATATGAAAACACGATTTGAAGAATTCAAACAACCTGAGATAAAAAGAGGACATCTGAAGCTGGGAGGTGCGGACAACAAAGGAAACCGCATAGACGTGAACAGTCTTTGGATAGAGAGGAACGGAAAGCCCTTCATAGCCGTAATGGGAGAGTATCATTTTTCCAGAGCGGATGAAAAGGACTGGTACAACGAGCTTTGCAAAATGAAGGCAGGCGGGGTGACGGTGGTGGCCACCTATCTTTTCTGGATCTACCATGAAGAGACGGAAGGCAATTTTGATTTTACGGGAAATCTTGATGTGGCGTCCTTTGTGGACACCGCACATCGTGCGGGACTTGACGTGGTTCTCCGCATAGGTCCCTGGGCTCACGGTGAGTGCAGGAACGGAGGCTTCCCCGACTGGCTCCTTAAGAAGGACTTCAAGGTAAGGAGCAACGACCCCGGTTATCTTGAATATGTGCGTATATGGTTCACAAAGATCTACGATCAGGTGAAGGGAAGGTTCTTCAAGGATGGCGGAAATGTCATTGCCATACAGCTGGACAACGAACTGGTGAACAACGCGGAACATCTGCTGAAACTTAAGCAGATGGCGCAGGATATAGGCTTTGATGTACCTCTCTACACCGTCACGGGCTGGAACAGCAAGTACGGCGCCAGGATCCCTGTGGACGAGGTGCTTCCGGTGTTCGGAGGATATGCGGACGCACCCTGGAACAACGGCACCGCGGAAAATCCCCTTTCCCACAACTTTGCTTTCGATCACAACAGGAACGATTCCGCCGTGGGAGTGGATGTCATACATGACACCGCCAACGACGGTTGGAGACTGCCTTACGAGAACTACCCGTATGCCACCTGCGAGATCGGCCCCGGACTGCAGCCCACCCATCACAGACGACCTGTCGTCAGCGGAATGGATGCATATGCCATGTCCATGGTGAAGCTTGGCTCGGGAAACAATCTGGTGGGATACTACATGTTCCACGGCGGCATCAACAACGTGGGAAAAATCACCACCTTCAATGAGAGCAAGGAAAGCGGCTATCCTAACGATTACACGGCCATAGGCTATGACTTCGGCACCTGTCTCTCTTCTTACGGCGAGGTGCGGGAGCAGTACAGGCTTTTGAACCTCATGCATATGTTCCTTAAGGATTTCGGCGAGGATCTGGCGAAGATGCCTGCGGTGATGCCTGAGAAACAGGTATGGGAGAATGACGCGGAAAATCTTAGATATTGTAAACGCACGGACGGTCATTCAGGCTTCGTTTTCGTGAACCACCATCAGAGACATCTGAAACTTTCGGATGTAAAAGATGTTTTGATAGAGACGGAAAATGTTACTTTCCCCGAGATAAAAGTTGAAGGGGACATATGCTTCTTCCTGCCTTACAATATGGCACTCGGAAAGGAAAAGCTCACATATGCCACCGCCCAGCCTTTGTGCAGGGAGGGAGATGCTTTCTTCTTTATGGCTGTCCCGGGAATAGACGCGGAATACGGCATAGGAGATGTGGTTCTTAGGCCTGAAAATACAGACATTTCCGTTATGGAACATAATGGCGTGAGCATCGTCACCCTGAGCCTCGACAAAGCAAAGTATCTCAGAAAACTTGACAGCGGACTGTATCTGGGGGATGAGTGCGACATCTACGAGACGGAAGCAGGCATAAAGTGTGTCGAGCCCGGAAGCTTTGCATATGCAAAGTGGAACGGCAGCGGGTTTGTAAGAACCGAAGTTTCCGCAGATTTTGAACAGGCGAAGGCAGAAATCCGTGAGCGTGATGCGAAATTCGAGCTTTTCTACCCCTATGAGCTGAACTTGGGCGGGGAAAGAAAGATCACAAGGTACAGCATAAAAGTCACAGGAGACGGCGGAATGGTAGAGATCCCGCTGGATTACGACTGTATGCAGATCTACGTCGACGGGAAGATGATCATGGACGACTTTTACACAGGGCGTGTATTCAGAATCCCCGCAAAACTATTGTATGACAAGGATTGCTATGCGGTGTGCTCGGAACGGAAAGATGATTTTTATATGGAAAAATGACAAAACAGGAGAAAAATCATGAACAGCTGTAAGTATCAGTCACTTGGGGAAATGGTTCTGGAACGCCTCGAGAAGGATCACAAAGTTGAGAGGAACGACATCGGAACCGACGCCCTTCTTAAAAAGAGCGGATTTAAATTTACCACCGAGACCTATGAGATCGAGAACATCGGACATCTCTGCATTCTCAGAATGTCGGGGATGCTGGGGCTCATGCATATGGAAACCGTAGTGCTTTCAACGGTATACAAGGATTCACCTCTCATCAACCTCGACCGCGTTATGGTGATGGGGAAGGAAACCATGCTGGCAGAGCTTTATGACAACATGCTCACTCCCCTCCCGAAGGCATACACGGAAAAACTGGATACCTTAAAGGAAAAGGACGGAGATCTGGCAGAGTATGTTTCCGGCGGAGAACATTGGTACGATCCCATCCTTCTGCCCTGCTCCTATCGTAAGACGGGAAAGAAAGTGGCAGCACGCTTCGAAGAGGCAGCAAAGAATTACTTTGATGCATATGTATCTCAGACGGACGAGCTTTCGCTCTGCGACAAGAATGCAAAAACGGCGAAGGTCAGGGATTTTGCGGAAAAGCTCATTTCCAACGGAGGTCCTGCGGTAAACCAGGTGAAGAAACTGTTCGGCGATGAAGTGGCAAGAAGGCTTATACTTAAGCATATGTACGGGGTGGAGTGATGGACCTTTCAGAGATCAGAAAACAGATAACCACGGGATTTTTGAGTAATTTCGAAAATGAAAAAAAGCCGGAGGACTGTTACACGGATTTTGCCTATCCCAAGTTCTTTAAACTTATGAAGTTTAATACGGAAAGATACACAGTGAAGGGGTTCGGTCATTTTATGACCATGCACACCCGCACAAAGATGGGGATGACCCTCCTAACAGCATCCTTTACACCGGGAGAGGGGGCGGAGGTGCCCTACCTTCTGATCGACATCATGACTTTGGGCAAGAAGCGTACAGTGTTCGTGGAATACTATGACTGCACGGGAAAGATGTGCAACGCACCTCTGTTAAAAGAGGTCTGCGACAAGTTCAAAGATCTGCAGGAATATGCGGAGAAGCCCAAGTGGTACGTGGGAGAAAGAACAGGGTATTCCCTTATAAAATGCGGAACCGCCGAAGATGACGAAAAACTCGTATCCATGATAAACGAGTCTGTGAAGGCATATGCGGAAACAGTGAGAAAAGGAAGCGCTTCAAAAGAGAATCTTTCCGGTCTCCTTAAGTTCAGGGACAGGATGATAGAGGAAGGTAATCCTTCATCGGCTGTTCTCGCAAAGGTTTTCGGAAAAGAAAGGGCAGCGGATTTCTTTAAGAAATGTGTAATGCCCGTGGAGGACTAGAGATGTTGTTTAAGGAAGAAAGATTTACATTAAAAGGGCATGAGATCGAATTAAGAAGTGCCAAGGACGAAGATGCGCAAATCTTGATCGACGGCCTTATAGAAGTGTGCGGGGAGACGGATTTTCTGCTGGCATATAAGGACGAGATCGATCTGACCATAGAAGATGAGATAAAGTTTATACACGGAAACAATAAGTCTGAAGGAGACGGGCTCGTCATGGCCTTCGTGGACGGTGAATATGCGGGGAATGCATCTTTTAACTCCAACGGCAGAAGACGCAGATTTGCCCATCGCGGAAGCATCGGCATCGCTCTCAAACTCAGGTTTACCGGACTTGGTCTGGGCCCCATCATGCTGGAGCGAATTCTTGAAAAGATGAAGGAATGCGGACTGGAGCAGGCGGAACTGGATGTATTCGCCACAAATGCCAGGGCGATACATGTATATGAAAAACTGGGATTCAGGGAGTGTGGCCGCATACCGAAGGCTGCAAAATACGATGACGGGACATATGCGGACGAGGTACATATGGTTCGATCTCTGATTTCTTAATACGATTAAAAAATCTAATGATCCTTTCGTTGAGAAAGAGAATGAAAAGTGTTACCATACCTTATTGTTCTTGAAATAAAAATGCCGGAGGTCGGTTTATGACACAGGAGAAGATACTTGTCCTCGATTTCGGAGGACAGTACAACCAGCTTGTTGCAAGGCGTGTGCGTGAATGCAATGTCTACTGCGAGATAGCATCCTACAAAACACCCATTGAAAAGATCAAGGAAATGAAACTGAAGGGCATAATCCTTACTGGTGGTCCCAACAGCTGTTATGAAGAAGGCGCTCCCACTTATTCGAAGGAACTCTTCGAACTTGGAATACCTGTTCTTGGACTGTGCTACGGAGCCCAGCTTATGAGCCATGTCCTTGGCGGTAAGGTGGAAAGAGCGGCAAATCGTGAGTACGGAAAGACAAAGGTTTACGTTGACGGAGAAATGGCTGAAAACGGACTCTTTGAGGGAGTTCCCGCTGAGACCGTTGTGTGGATGAGCCATTTTGATTACATATCCAAACTTGCACCGGGTTTCAAGGTGCTGGCTCATACCGATAACTGCCCTGTGGCGGCAGCGGGAATGGCTGAAAAAAGATTATATGCCATCCAGTTCCATCCCGAAGTACTTCACACCGAAAAGGGAAAGGAGATCCTTTTCAATTTCGTGCGCAAGATCTGTAACTGCAGCGGTGACTGGAGAATGGATTCCTTCGTTGAGACAACCGTGAAGGACATCCGTGCAAAGGTCGGCAACGGAAGAGTGCTTCTGGCTCTTTCCGGCGGAGTGGATTCATCCGTGGCAGCGGGACTTCTGTCCAGAGCCATCGGAAAACAGCTTACCTGCGTGTTTGTTGACCACGGCCTCCTCAGAAAAAATGAAGGCGATGAAGTAGAGGCTGTTTTCGGACCTAAAGGAAAATTCGACCTGAACTTCATCCGTGTGAACGCTCAGCAGCGCTACTACTCAAAACTTGCGGGAGTCAGCGAACCCGAAAAGAAGAGAAAGATCATAGGCGAAGAATTCATCCGTGTGTTCGAGGAAGAGGCAAAGAAGATCGGAGCGGTGGATTTCCTGGCTCAGGGCACCATCTATCCCGACGTTGTGGAATCCGGTCTCGGCGGTGAATCCGCAGTCATCAAGTCTCACCACAACGTGGGAGGACTTCCTGACTTCGTTGATTTCAAAGAGATCATCGAGCCCCTCAGAAACCTCTTTAAGGATGAGGTGCGCAAAGCCGGCCTTGAACTGGGCCTTCCCGAGAACCTTGTATTCCGTCAGCCTTTCCCGGGACCGGGTCTTGGCATCCGTATCATCGGAGAAGTTACGGAAGAAAAGGTGCGCATAGTGCAGGATGCTGACTTCATCTACCGCGAGGAGATCGCAAAAGCAGGCCTCAAGAAACTGCCTGATCAGTACTTTGCAGCCCTCACCAACATGCGCTCCGTAGGCGTTATGGGTGACGAGCGCACATATGACTACGCTGTAGCCCTTCGTGCGGTCAACACCATCGACTTCATGACTGCAGAAGCGGCAGAGATCCCCTTCGAAGTGCTTCAGAAGGTCATGAGCCGCATCATAAATGAGGTCAGAGGAGTAAACAGAGTATTCTACGACCTCACGAGCAAGCCGCCGGGTACGATAGAGATGGAGTGACCTGAGTGACGACAAATTGTTGTTTTTTCTAAGGAATAAATTCTATTATTTCGATGCCCACCGCCTCAAAAATGGCGGGGGTATCGAAAATTTCAAATTTCAAAATCCCGATGCCCTGAATAGCATATTCCCCTGGCCTATGGCACCGGAAATTCCCAAATTCAAAATCTCGATGCCCTGAATGACTGATTTCAAAAGTTTATGGCATCGAAAATCCCTAAATTCAAAATCCCGATGCCCAGAAGGCTTGATTTCAAGAAGATATGGCATCGAAAATCCCTAAATTCAAAATCCCGATGCCCTAAAGGCCTGATTTCAGTGACATATGGCATCGAAAACTCCAGAATTCAAAATTTCGATGCTCTGAGCCATGTGAACTGAGGAAAAAGAGCATCGGGATTCTATAAATTCAATTAAAGGAAGGCAATTACCATGAAAAACACAAAGGAAGCACAATTGTTACAGACGACAATGGTTTATGAGGAAGCGAAGAAGCGATATGCCGACGTTGCTGCCAAACGAGAGAAGCTGGAAAGAGCATTGGAAAAAGCTCCACCCGGGAAGATACATGTTGTGAAAACGGAAAAAAGGACGCAATTCTACCTGCGAAGCGATGATTCGGAAAAGAGTGGCAAGTACATTTTGAAGTCCGATGAAGCAACGATCAAAACACATTTGCAGAAATCTTATAATGACAAAGTGCTAAAGCTGTTAAGTATTGAAAGTGTCAATCTTGAGAAGTTTCTTAAGCATTCCGATGGAATGATCCAAAAGATCCGAAATGTCTTTTCAGACAATCCGCAAGAAGTTAAAAACTGTATATCTCCGATTGATGTTTCCGACGAAGATTATGCGGACAAATGGCTTAGTACGCCATATACCGGAAAAGCAATTAATGATCAACTGCCGTTTTTCGAAACAAATAAAAAAGAAAGAGTGAGATCAAAATCGGAATTGAACATTGCAAACGCACTCTTTGCGAGAAACATTCCCTACAAATATGAGCGCCCGCTACAATTAAATAACGGAAATATCATTCATCCGGATTTTACAATGCTGAATGTGAAGACAAGAAAAGAAATATTCTGGGAGCACAGGGGGATGATGGATGACAGACAGTATGCCACGCAATCGGTATTAAGGCTGAAAGAAATGATGAAAAACGGGATATTTTTGGGGGACAACCTCATTATTACAGAGGAGACTTCCGCAAACCCGTTGGGAACGAATGAAATAGAGATGGTGATTGAAAAGTATTTTGGTCAAGATCAACGAATGCCATGGGATCGGATATCAGACCTTTAAGGTTACGCTGATTTAAGAAATAGCGGATTTGCTATTTGTAAGGAAAGAAAAGCAGAATGAGCCTGACCGGATCGTCAAGAAGGCCGGTTATAAGAATGTC
>JAILRC010000087.1 GCA_024698485.1 Lachnospiraceae bacterium
CACATCTATTGACGGTGTGCCCTTTTTATTATGGAGGAAAATAAACATGGCGAACAAATCATTAGCATATTTCATGCGCGAATCTGCAAAAAATCAGGAAATTATTGAAATCCCGGGACTCGATTCTATCAAAGATGAATCCGGGAAACCCATTCCCTTGAAGGTTAAGCTGCTTTCCAAAAAGGAGATAGATGATATCTACGATAAGTATCGTACAAAGGAGCTTCTGTACGACAAGAAAGGAAAGCCGGTTATTAACGGAGGAAGAGCAGTTTTCAAGGAGGAAACGGACACAAACAGAGCTTTAAGGCGAATCATCGTTGAGGCGCTGGTTTATCCCGATCTTCACGACAAAGACCTCATGGAATACTACGAGTGCCACGACTTCTCAGAAATGCCTGCAAAGGTATTCCCCAGCTTCAAAGAGTATTCATACATAGAAAAGGCGGTCCTGACTGCCATTGGTATCTTTGAGGATGAGGATGGAGATGCAGACGATGAGGTACAGGAAGCAAAAAACTAATAAGATCTGATGCGATGGCATCTTGGGCGCATGTATTGTGGCAGACTCACGGTCTTAGGATGGAGGAATTCTACAATATGGCGCCCGAATTAAGGCATTTATACATTGCATCAGAGAAAGTTTACATAGAGGAACGAGAAAAAGCACGACAACGAGCAAAATAAAAAGGAAAGGAGGCTGAGCGTATGGCTTCTAACGTATCAGTAACACTCAAATTAGTGGATCAGATGAGCCAAAAGCTCACTGAAGTAGCGAATAGTGGAGACCGGGCAGCCAATAATATAGTCCAGTTCGGGGACAGGGCTGATGAAGCATTCAACCGCGCATCCTCCGGATCCCAGAGAGTAATTGATTCAATGCAGTCTGCGGCTTCTGCTACCGCCAGTTATGCTGATTCGGGTAGCAAAGCCCAGCAGGCTCTTGACGAGCAGGCCAATGCCGCAGATAGAGCGGCGCAGGAAGTAGGAGAGTTTGGAGATGAGGCAGAGCAGGCCGGACAGGATGCGGAGCAGTTCGGCGATAAGGCTTCTAAGTCCGCTATGGACTTAGGAGATGCTCTGGTTGCGGCCGGAATAGTGGCGGCCTTAAAAGCTATAGCAGATGCATACTTTGAATGTGACGAGGCGGCGGATGAATTCGAAGCGAGTATGGCCAAGGTCAGCACGATAGCAGATTCTTCCGCACAAAGCCTTGATTCAATGCAGGCTGATATCATAGCCCTATCAAATGAAACCGGACAGGCGGTCAGTGATCTGGCTGAATCCACTTACAGTGCCATATCGGCTTCAGTAGATACTGCAGATGCGGTTGGTTTTGTAGCACAGGCAAATGCTTTGGCAGTTGGAGGTTTCACGCAGAGCGCAAATGCTGTTGATGTCCTGACAACGACCATCAATGCGTATGGTTTAGAGGCTGACAAAGCGGCAGAGATATCAGATAAGCTTATAACCACTCAGAACCTTGGTAAAACTACCGTAGACGAGCTTGCGAGCAGTCTGGGTACTGTAATCCCAACGGCGGCAGCTTTCGGGGTAAATCTCGACAATATAAGCTCTGCATATGTAACACTTACAAGAAACGGTATCAACACCGCCAATTCAACCACAATGCTGAATGGTATGTTATCAGAGCTGGGTGATTCGGGCAGTGAAGTGGCCAAGATACTGAAGGATGAAACAGGACAGTCCTTTGCTGAATTGATGGAATCCGGATACAACCTCGGAGATGTAATTCAGATCCTGGGAGATAGCGTAGATGGAAACTCAACCGCATTCATTAACCTGTGGGGGAACATAAGAGCTGGTCGAGGTGCTGTGAACATTTTCAATGCCGGAGCAGAAGAGTTTGCGAAGGTAATGGACGAGATGGCCAATAGTACCGGTGCGGCAGATGAAGCATTCAGAAAAATGACTGATACCGGACAATTCGTTGAGCAGAAGTGGACTAATGCTATGGAAAACTTCAAGATCGCCGTAGGAAATGCTATGCCACAGCTTGACGGTCTTATGGAAAAGGGAACTGTGGTTCTCAATGCTCTATCGAGGTTCGTTGAACAGAATCCGGCAGTAGTAGCAGGTGTTACTGCTCTTGCAGTAGCCTTCGGAACATTTACGGCGGCTCTTGTGGCGCATTCGGCAGCCACATTGATAGCTGAAAAAGCCACCATTGCACTTACTGCGGCTATGGATGTAAACCCTATCTTCTTGGCTGTGACCGCAATAGCGGCTTTAACAGCGGGCATAGTGGTGTTCGTAAGTGCATTGGAGGATGCGGAGTTTCAGGATAATAGATTGACAGCGGCATCACAGGATCTTGCGGATCAGATAACACAGCAGGAGGCCGTTGTTGCTGCTCTTGAGGAAAAATATGGTGTTCATAATGAGAGAACAGCAGAAGCAAGGGCAAAATTAGAGGAATTGAAGGCCGAATTTGAGCAGACCGGACAGACAATAGGAGAGTTCAAACAGCAGATAGAAGCTACGGCAGAAGCTGTGGCAGAAAGCTCGGCCAAATATGATGATGCGGTTTCTGCTCTGGATACTCAGCAGACACACGCAGAAACACTGATAGCAGAGCTGAAAAGGTTAGAATCACAGAGCGAATTGACCGCATTCCAGCAGGAATATGAAAAGAAAGTGGTTGAAGAGCTCAATAATGTGTATCCGAGCCTTGGTTTGGTATACGACGAGACCACCGGAAAGCTGAATAAGAGCACAAGTGCACTGAAAGCATACTGTGAGCAGAAACAAAGCCAGCTCAAATTAGAGCAGGATGCGGCCACTTACATGGAATACATGGATGAGATGGCACAGTATGAAGAGGAAATGAAGACCGCACAGGAAAACCTCACCGCGGCAACTGAAGCATACAACGAAGCTCTTGAAAAACAGGGCGATATCGTTACTACCGTCGGTGGAAACGATCTTATGAGTGCTTCTATCGAGACAACAAAGAGTGCTATGGATGACGCACAGTCCACGGTCGATGATCTTTCCGGGAAAATGGAAGATCTTAGAGGCAAGATGGATGCTCTGGAAGGCAGTGCTAATGCTGTGGCTGATAGTATGGCCGGAGTAAGCAACTCGGCAGACGGTCTTATCAATACCACAGACGAGCTTTCGGGAGCAATGGAAGGCATATTTGCAGGAGTGCAGGAACAGGCTGAAGAATTGGCGGCCGCTTATCAGGAGGCATATGATGCGGCGGCTTCTGCGGTAGACAGTTCTTTCGGTTTATTCGAAAAGATTGAATTAGATACATCACAGTCCGCTCAGTCCATGGTAGAGGCATTACAGACACAGGCTGAATACCTTGAACAATATACGCAGAACCTTGAGAAAGCCAAAGAGTATGGCATAGATGCGAGCCTCGTTCAAGATCTGGCAGACGGTTCTCAAGAAAGTGCGGCGGCTCTCGATACCATCATAACAAAGATAGAAGACCTTGGAGGATCCACCGAAAATGCCAAAGAGTACATCAATGAGCTGAATTCAGCGTTCAAGAAAGTGGAAGAAGGCAAGAAAACTCTTGAAGAAACCATGGTATCTATGAATGAAACCCTTCAGACCAAGATGGAAGAACTCAAAGGCAAGATGGAAGAGGGCATAAATAAGCTGAAGATGTCGAGCCAGGCAGCTGCGGCGGCCAAAGAAACTATGTCGGCTTATGCAGATGAAATTGCAAAGCAAGGACAGGCGGCTATATCGGCGGCTGAAAAGGTTGCGGCTGCGGTATCTGCGGCATTATCAAAGGCAAAAGTGAGCGGAAGTAGCGGTTCAACGGCGAAGCATGCGAATGGTACCACATACGGCGAGGATGTTTACATAGCCGGTGAAGCTGGTCCTGAGTTGATAGTTGGCCGTCGTGGATCAGAAGTGTTCCCTGCGGCAGAAACAGCCAAGATCTTATCGGCGGTGGTAGCCAGCAGAGAGGATTCAAACCTTTCTCCTGCCCCGGCTGAAACCATCGTTCACAAATACAGTGAGGAAAAGAAGTCCTCCACATCATCAGAACTGCAGACCCTTAATATCAATATCAATGGTAAAGGAAACCTGCAGATGTATGGAGGCGGTCTCACGATGCAGAGGGTTGGAGAGTATGTATCCGAAAACCTTGAGTCGTGGATCCTAAACCTCGCTGAAAGAGAAATCTATGAGGAGGGACAGAAAGCATATGAGTATTAGTCATAATCAGCTGTGGTTATCAATAGATAATGATGATGGCAGTATAAAAGAGGGCTTTCAGATACCCTACAATCCTGACAGCTACAAGGTGGTTGAAGGTACCAACGAAAGAACGGTAAACATTGCCGGCCTTGGAGCTGTTACGGTCAAAAGCGGAAAATCGCCTATGACTTTGACATTCAGTAGTTTTTTCCCGCTCAATGTTGAGCCGGGGATAGAACTGGATGATGAGAGTGCTTTGAAAAGCCCGAAGGAGTATGATGCTATGCTCCGAAAATGGAAGAATGGCAGTGAGCCAATACACCTTTTAATCACCAACACTAACATCAATGCTTATTTCTCGATATCGACCTATACGGCAGAGGAAGAGGGCGGCGATGTTGGAAAAATACAGTACACCTTATCGATGAAGCAATACGGTACAGCAAGCGGCTCTGATAGTGCAAACGGAACGGCAACCGGTGGAGGCTTGGTAAGGAGGATAGATATTGATCCTTACAACCTCCCTTCAGTTCCGGACACCTATGTCGTGCAGAAAAAGGATACTCTGCAGAGCATAGCAAAGTATTTTTACAATGATATTTCAATGGCTTATGAAATCTATAAGCTAAACACCGACCTTCTGAAAAAGGGTGTTAACACTAAATTGAAAAAGAAGTGGGTGCTTTATTTACCGCATCCGAATTCTTGAGGAGGTGTGAAGTATGGCATTGAAATTTGTCCTGGTAAAGGACGAGACAGGATATGACATCTCAGATATAGTGCAAAAGGTTACATGGTCTGGCCGGAAGAATTCTCCGGCCAGAAGCTTACAGCTGACATTGCTCGATGATCCTACTCTCGGAGAGAACAACCGGGCCGGTATTGATGTGTACGAAGGAAATCATCTGATATTTACTGAGGATGGAGAGGAATTATTCAGAGGCATAGTGATGAAACAGAGCCGGACACAGGACAGAACACTGAACATTACGGCTTATGACAATGCGATTTATCTGTCTAACAACAAAGATTCATTCAAATACAAGAAGAAGACAGTAACAGCGATCTTCCTGGATGTGTGCAAAAGGTTCGAGATCAGCCGTGGAGAGGTTGCGGCAGTGAAATATAAAATCCCTGCGTTGGTTGAAGTTAATACCACGATATACGATATCCTGTGTGCTGCACTGTCACAGACATACAAGGCCACAGGGGAGCGGTTTTATATTCTATCGAAAAAAGGACAGCTCCACTTGATCAGACGAAAGGAACAGCTCACAAAGCTGGTTTTGGAAACCGGAGAAGAAGGATCCCAGTATGGAAATCTCACCCAGTACACTTATAGCAAGGACATATCGAACACAAGAACCCGATTAAAGCTCATATCGCAAAAGGGCAAGGTTATTGTGCAGTGGTCGGATAAAGATCTCGAGAAGAAGATCGGGATGATGCAGGATGTGCAGGTGCCGGATGATTCGCTGAAGAAGAAAAAGCTGAAAACGATGATTGTTACTATGGCCAATGAGCTCAAGAAGCCTTCGGAATCCTTATCAGTAACAGCTATCGGTATATCACAGATCTATTCTGGCATGGCGGTTTTTATTTCGATACCGGAAATCGGTATCGGGAGGACGTTCTACGTGGATCAGGACACTCACACATGGGATGGAGACTACCATCAGATGAAATTAACACTGAATTTTGCGGCAGAATTAGAGAGTATCAGCGAGTCCGGGGAGACAGAGATCAACAGTGCTGATGATTCGTCAGCTACAGCTGCGGCTAAACAGGCGGTTAAGGATGCTGCGGCGGCTCTGAAACTGAAGAAGGCGGCTGAAAAGAAGGTTATTCAGGCGGGTAGTAAGGCAGAAAAAGCAGCTGATAAGGCTGACAAAGCCCTTGCTTCTGCTCAAAAATATGCGGCAAATGCGGCAAAAGCTAAATCAGATAGTGCAAAAGATAAGGCTTTGGCCAATGCTTCAAAGCAGGCCAAGGTGGCACAGACCGAAGCGGCAAAGGCTAATACTGAATATGAGGCTTCTAAGGTGGCTCTTGTTGAAGTAAAGTCCTTGCTCAATGTCTCACAGTCCACTATCACTACGAAAGCAGACTTTGCTGTTCAACAGGCAGAATCATCTGCTCGAAGAGCGAACGAAGCTGCAACTGCGGCAGAAGAATATTTGTAAGGAGGTCAGCATGGCAAGTAGTTTTATGGAATTGATAAAGCAGGTGTCCCATACCGGAGATGATACAATAGCCTGCACCGTGTCCAAGACAAAACCCTTACAGCTGAAGTTCCAGGGAGATACAAAGGTTGTTCTGGATAAGGATGTTTTGGTCATACCGAAACACGTTAAAGGCCTGTCCAAAGGAAAGACGGTCTATGTAATGCCGTCAAAGGATGGTGCCGGATATGTCGTTTTGGGGAGGGGGTGATTGAATGGCACTTGAAGCTAATATGGGACTCACCACAGAGGACATACAGAAGTTTTCCGATCAGTCGATACCGGAGCCTAAGACTTATGCGATTGACTGGGTTAATGGAAGGCTGTCAGGGCAGATAACAGGCCTTGAAGCGGTACAGCAATACATATACAAGACCTTGAAAACGGAGTGCAACCGGTATCTGATATATGACACCAAGGTTGGGAGCGGTATTAAGGCTCTTGTGAAACAAGGATCCACATCAAGGGATTATCTGGAAACGGATATCCCAAGGCTGGTAAAGAATGCTCTTACAGACAGCCGGGTTCTTGGAGTACACGATTTCTCTTTTGAGTATCCAGATGATGAGCGGGATGCGGTTAAGATCTCGTTTATTGCTGATACTATATATGGCTCAACGAGTGAGGAGGTGACAATAGATTAAATGTTTGAAGAGTTTACAAATGAATATTTTTTGGAACAGGCGAAGTCATTCGGTGACGAGCTTGGAATTGATACCAGAACAGGATCCGTTTATATGGATATGGCAGCCGGGCATTGCCTGAGAGCTGCTTTTTTCTTTGCCAATTTGTCAGAGCTGTTCAATATGTTCGCTCTCGATACCTGCTATGCAGATGTTCTCGATGATAAGGCGGCTGAGTGGGGACTTACAAGGCATTCAGCATCAGCGGCGGTCTTCAATGGTACCTTTACCGGAGCAACACCGGAGGTCGGAGATAGGTTCTTTGCAGAGGACACAGAGTATTACTTCACTGTTATTGAGGATGAAGAGTCCGGGACACTGTATTTACAGGCAGAAACCGAAGGAACAGAGTGCAATACATTGTCGGCCGGTACGGAAATAACTCCGGTTGATGATATCGACGGCCTTGAAGAAGCTTATCTGGGAGAGATATATACTCTCGGAGCAGATGAAGAAACGGACGATGAGTTAAGATCACGACTTCGTGAAAAGATCGCAGGACCGGCCGAAAACGGAAACCGTCAGCACTATAAAACGTGGTGCGAGGAAATCGAAGGTGTTGGCCGTGCAAGAATTATCCCTCTTTTTGCAGGAGAAAACACGGTTCGTGCAATTCTTTATTCATCTGATGGGCTTCCTTGCTCTGCAGATGTGGTTACAGCTGTTCAGGAGTACATTGATCCGATTACACAGAATTATGAGTTTGAAGATGCCGATGGAAACACTTGGATTTGTGGTGATGGCTGGGGAGACGGAGTAGCAAACCTTGGAGCGCACTTCCTCGCTACGGCCGCTGTAGCCTCCGAGATTGACGTTTCTTTTACCGTCACTCTTACAGACGGGGCAACGGTAGAAGAATGCCGTACGGCAGCGTCAGAGGTCATTACGGACTACTTCCAGAAGCTTGCCTTGGAATCGGACGAGGATACAGACATAATTGTGCGAATATCCACTATCGGAGCAATGCTTTCAGAGCTCACACAGGTTCTTGATTACACCAACCTTACACTGAACGGCGGAACCACAAATATCACAGTAGACAGCGCAGATGTGCCTGTCCTCGGGGAGGTGAGCGTCGTTGCCGCAAATTAGTGGAGAAACTTATTTTAATAATTTTGGCCAGACCGGATATGAGGAAATGGCAGACTGGACTCCGGAATATTATCAGAACATAAAAGAGGCAAATGCAAATCTGCAGTTCGCCGGATCCACGATTGACTTAATGGCCGAATCGCTCGAGCAATGGTGTCTGAATATGTTTATAGACACGATGGATGAAGAAGCTTTGTCAAGGATGGAGGCTTTTTACTACCTTGAAGAGAACGCATCCCGATCCATAAGTGAAAGACGAAGGCTACTTAAAGCAGCACAGCTCGGATCCGGACGAGTAACACGAGACAGGATCGGAAGAATAGTCGAGTCTTACACTGGAATCTATCCCGATTTTGAATTCCTGCATACCTTCAAGATCAAAGCAGGGTTCGATGAAGATTATACGCTGGTGGCACGAGATCTGACCAGAGTTCTGAGACAGCAAATGCCGGCTCATATTGCATATCTGCTGATATTCACTATCGAAATGATGATGGATTTCAGTGATGTAGAGGATATAGAAATACCAAAAATAGATCTTCAGTTCCCCATACCTTTTTGGGAAGGCATCCTGATGGATGGAAACTGGATCCTCGATGGGTCAGTATTGCTGAATCAGGCAAGGCAGTATCAGCTTAAACCGGGAATGAACATTGTCTTTTCACTGACAGAGCCTACAGAAGAAAGCGGAGCCTCAGTAAGCATCGCAATAGGGATCGAAAATGATGAAGAGATAGAACTACCAAGCATAAAAGCGGCAATGGCCGTTGAGAATAATAATGAATTCGTATTTGCTCCTAACCTTAAATTCGAAGTTGAAGAAGAACCGGAAAGCGTAGGGACAATGGAAATCATTGTATTTTCGAGGGACTATTGGCTTTTAGATGGAGGAACGTCCTTGAATGGGACGGGAACTCTTAATTCAATTTACAGAAAGGAGATAGAAGAGTAAATGTCAAATGCAGTAATCACAGAAACAGCACGAGAAAAGATCGTACAGGCGAGAGCGGGGGATTTGGTTGGTGGCTTACCTGCTATCACAAAGATGGCTTTCGGCAACGGGGGTGTAGATGCTCAGGGAGATCCCATTACTCCTTCAGCAAGTGCTACGGCCTTGAATAACGAGCTTCTGAGAAAGAACATTGCATCACATACTTACCCTACATCAACCAGCTGCAGGTATGTATGCACCCTGACTGAAGCGGAACTCGCCGGGGAAAACATCAATGAAGTTGCTTTGGTCGATGCTGATGATGATATCGTGGCCATAAAAACTATGACAAACAAGGGCAAGGACAGTGATTTGGAAATGACTATAACGGTTGATGATATCTTCTGATATAACGCAATACGATATTTTATAACATTTCCACACAAAGAATAACGGTAAGTGATATTTTAGAAAGGAGCAAGAATGCAAAATTATACAAATAATAATCCTTCCTTCTCTTCGTCTATCAGCATTCCGGAAAACACTGATCCGGCCAATGCGGAGGAAGTGCTCAACCTGGCACCCAAGCAGCTGCTCGACAATGACCTTGTAATACATTCAAACTTGGCCGAGGAGTACAGCGAACTTGAGACCTATGCGGTTGGAGCAATAAGGTCACATAACGGTGTGACATACAAATGTGATATCGCAGTCACTGAGCCGGAAGCATTTGATTCAACAAAATGGACCAGAGAATCACTTGGTCATGCCATTGAAAATGCCGGAGGCGGAGGCGCTGAAGATGTTGGCCTGTCCGTGGTAGACGGCAAAGTATGTATCACATATGAAGAATAGGAGGATTAGAAAATGTCAACAGTAACATCACCAATTATACTTGACGAAACAGGCAACAAGATATTCCAGGCACTCGAAAATATATCGGATGCTCTGGCAGGGAAAAAGGTTCAGACAAAATTCGCATTTCATTATAGCGAAAACGATAGTAGTCCGGCGAGCGTTTCATATCCGGCCGGCTATGATAACTCTGAATTCACAGATCCCTTTTATGTAGATCTCTCAACAGGAGAACCCCATTATGGAGATTGGGCATCAGCGAAAGCTAATTTCCTCTTCCCTCGTTCCTGTATGCTTAAATACGATGGAACCGTAGATTACTACCTTG
>JAILRC010000003.1 GCA_024698485.1 Lachnospiraceae bacterium
TACTCGGGCTGATAATGTATAAACTCAGGATCCGGCTTGCTGTACAATCCGTTCTTGCCCCTGAAGTCAGGTATCCCGCTGGCCGTCGAGACTCCTGCCCCACCAAAAAACACAATGGCATTGCAATCCTTAAATATCTCGTTCACTCGCGCTATGCGATCTTCAAACGGAGCATTCTCCGCAAGCTGTTTAAAAGTAATCTCAGGCATTTTCCCACCTCTTACAAAGACTGTTTGTCCTAAAAAAACTATCTTCCTGCTCCTGCGAAATCTCCCAGTTCAAGGATCTTACAACATGAGCACCTTACTTCCAATGCAATTCCCATTCCGGACGGAGAAAACGAGTACGTGAACTGCTCTAATACTTCTCCCCGAAAACAGTTTTTGTGCTGCTCGCGGAAACGCCTCACTTTTTCCAGATCGGCTCCGGATATCTCAAAAGTTATCTTCTCTTGCGTCTCAATATACAGTTCTCCGGCTTTTCGCGGCATAGGAACATCTCCCTATCTTTCAACGAATTCCTCCGTTAAACACATCACATTTTTTATATACTCTATGTTCCTGATAACATCCGCGCTTTCGAGCGAATGATTGCATCCCGGATATGTCCAAAGTTCTATTCTGTTTTCATCTGCCAGTTTTCTGACATTGCTCAGATCCGACCAGGGGTCTGCTTCACCGATAAAAGCAATGGCATTTCTTAACCCGAAAGAAAAAGTCGCTTCAACAGGCGTATACCATATCTGTCGTGCATTCAGATCATGTGCCGCCGCATACTTTGCTGCAATAACCGTTCCGATGCTCTTCCCAATGAACAGGATATCCTCATACTCAGCAAAAGGTACTCCTTCCAGCTGCTCTTCTGCCTGTGCATATGCCATATCTGCCGCTGCTTTCATCTTGGCTGCATCCCCTCTTACCTTTTCCGGCAAGTCACGGTACTCAATATCGATGATATCATAGCCTTTGCCCTGAACCAGCTTAGAAGAATAGTACAGGAGCGGCTTGTCTTTGTGATATCCCATGCCGGGAAAGATAACTGCTAATTTCTTTGTTTCCATATCAGACCTTTCATCCATTGAAACTTTTCCGTGACCGTTTCTCCACACCACCTGGTGCCTTCTCCATTACCCCAGAACCCTTTTAAACACTTCGTAGTTGGTGTTTCCACCGGGCGGGCAGTAGACTGCGAATTCAATCCGTTCAAACACCTTCGGGAACTCCTGCAGCGCAGCCTTATAAGCTCTTGCAACAACTTCCGGATCGTTCCTGAACGCGCCGCATCCGAAAGCTCCCAAAACAAGGATATCGGCTCCTTTTGCTGCCGCGCAGGTCAGCATGTGGATCGCTCTTTTAACGTGATATCCAAACAGTTCTGCATTGCTCATGTATGTTCCGCCATTAACCAGCGAAGCATGCTGATTTGACTTGTCACGCAGGTCCGGTGCTGCGATAGTAATAACATCCACCTTCACCCAATCCTCTTTGGGCATTCGCTTTGGAAGATCCTCATCAGTCTTGCATACGATCACACCTTCCGTATAGATCAGCGAGTCCGTGGCTCTCGGTGTATGCAGGTCGTTGTGATGCTTATAAAATGAGTCCCTCAACGTTCTTCTATACAGAAGCGGATACAGCGTTGATGTCCTGCAAAGGCTTTCCTCCTGTGCGCTGCTCCCTTTTGCAACACCGCCACCGGCATGAAAAGCATTCGCGAAATTCATTACAGCGATCTTTGCTCCGGGGTTATCCTTATGCAGCCGCATAGCCGCCTGATAGCTTCTGTCACCGGTTACGGTTATCCTGGTATTCTTTGTCTTGGCCGCATTGAAATCGGGATAGTCATCTTCATAGAAAACTGTTGTATTCTGTTTTGCCGCAGCTACAGAGTCAGAAAGATCCGGATCATTGTTAATCCAGTCCAAAGTGTCCTCAAATACAGCTACTCTTTCTGTTGGTGTTGACATAAGCAATCCCCTCCTTATCCGGCAGTCTTCTCTGCAATCTCGTCCTATATATCTGATCTTTATCTTTTCTCCGCTCTCGAGTCTCACGGCGCTCTTGAAGGCCAAACATTCGTTGTCTTAATTACAAATATATCTTTCCATCCGCAGGGATAGAATCACCTGAAGAAATAATCTCTTTAGGCATAGAAAGATATTCTTCTTTGTTATGATACAAGAGTCAGCAATAATCTTTTAACTTTTTTGTTTTTCTGATTTGAGTCAAATGCTTATATGCTTTTGCTTCTATTTGTCTTATTCTCTCCCTTGTAAGTCCCATGCTTTGTCCTATCGCTTCTAAGGTCAGTTCCTCTGGATACCCAACTCCATTTCTCATGCATACAACAGCCTTTTCTCGCTCTTGTAACTCGTCTAATATCATATCTAGGATACGGTCTCGGTCCTTAAGTTCAGAATATGTTTCCGGTGAGAGACCTGTATATGTGAAATATTTTTCGTAATCTTCCCAGTCTTCTTGTTCTTCTAATTCCTCTAAGCTTAATTTGCCCGTTACTTGAAGCTTAACTGCACTTATAAGCGATGTCATTTCTGGATGTTTTCTAATCAAATCATTAAAAACACCCTCATCACCGGACAACGCATATTGTCGATATATTTTTATTATGACCTCTTTTGCATGCATCGGGTAATAAAACTCCATCCAGGTTGGATTACAATATCTCTGTATTGATTGCTGAATCCACATTGAAGCATATGAGTGAAATGCAGAAAAACCGTTTGGATCAAAACGATCAACAGCTGATATCAGTCCCGCTACCCCTGCGGAAAAAAGCATCTGAAATA
>JAILRC010000059.1 GCA_024698485.1 Lachnospiraceae bacterium
AATCTGTCTGGTGTGCTTTACAAATATCATCATAAAGAAAATCTACACAGACAGATAAGACCTATCGGCTTACAGCTGTGTAATGATCTTAGCTATAAGCGAATATGTCTATACATCATCTCCATGTAGTTATACATATAGCGCTGGTTCATATGTGCTCCTCAGAAATTTTTATTGTTTTAAATCATATCGTGAATATAAATGGATGTCAATCCTTAAATCATCTTAAGATGCTTTAAAGCTTCTGTGATAGCTCTCTCTTTTTCCGGCGTAGTCTCCGGTTGTCTACTGTCCTCTGATTTAGGCTTATTATAATTCTCACGCTCTACAATACCATTTTTACGCTTTACCTGAGCGATATTGAGATTCGTTACATGAAATCCGTAGTGCTCCTGCACCCATCCTGTTATCCTCTTATATGTGGCTTTAGCTTCAGCACCGGTTTCATCCAGTTCGTCCAAGTCCACTTTTACCCTAATCCTGTTATCGGGATTTTGTTGGGACAAAAGAACAACCGTCTCCACATTTGCTGTCCAGGGGAACATGTCCACCATGGCAAGTTTTTTGACAGTGTAGCCCGCTTCGAGGAACGCCGGGAGATCCCTGGCAAGAGATGTGGGCTTGCAGGAAATGTAGACCAGATTGTCAACGCCGTAGGAAATGAGCTTCGGAAGTGCTTTGGGATGAATGCCGTCGCGGGGCGGGTCAAGAATGATGAAATCGGGCTTTTCCTTGATCTCATCGATGACCTTAAGGACATCCCCCGCAATGAACTCACAGTTAACCAGTCCGTTGAGGGTAGCGTTGTTTTTCGCAGACTCAACTGCCTCTTCCACTATCTCCACTCCGATGACTTTTTTTGCTACGGGAGCAAGGAGCTGGGCGATGGTTCCCGTTCCGGAATACAGGTCAAATACTATAGGGAGTTCTCCCTTTGAATCGGAATTTTCCGGTAGATCTCCCCTATCTTTTTCCTTTATTGTTCCGCCCATAAGGCTAAATCTTCTTACAACGTCATAGAGTACTTCCGCTCCCTTTGAATTCGTCTGGAAGAAGCTGAAAGGCGTCACTTTGAAGTTCAGGCCCAGCAGTTCCTCCGTAAAACTGTCCTCTCCGAAGATAACCCTGAGTTCATCTGCCTGAACATTGTCGGCCAAAGAATCGTTGATACAGTGAAGGAAGCCGGATATGGTACCCTGCAGTTCAAGGTCTTTCAACCTTTTTGCAAAAGCATCTATATCAAAATCTTCCTTGGAAGTGGTAACAAGCATAACAAGCAACGAATTATTTTTCTCACTTCTGCGCACCACCAGATGACGAAGCAGTCCTTCGTGACTCATTTTATGATAATAGGTCAACCCCTGCTTTCTGCATTCGTCATAGACCGCCGTGATCACTTTTCTGATGTCGTCGCACACGATCCTGCACTCTGGCACGGGAACAACATCGTAAAACGATCCCCTCTTGTGAAGTCCGAGAGCAAGTTCTCCACCTTTGCACACATCTCCGAAGGAGAATTCCATTTTATTCTTGTATCCAAACTCATCGGGGCTTGAAAATATACCTTCAAAGACTGCAGGGTCATCTCCAACATTTCCCAGAACGGGGCGCAAAAGATACAGGACCTGGTTCTTCTTGATCTCAAGCTGTTTTTCATAGGACAGGGACTGATAGGCACAGCCGCCGCAAACTCCGAAATGAGGGCAGTTGGGAACCGCCTTTTCATCCGCTGCCTTTTCGATCACCGACATCAGCATGCCTTCACAGTCTCCGTGACGCTTCTTCGTCACTCTGAAACCGATCTTCTGCCCGGGAAGCACGTTCTTCACAACACATTTTTCAACACCTTCACCTGTCTCAGCCTTAACAACTCCTTTATTCGGAAACAGCACCTTTTCAACGATGCCTTCATAGATCTCGCCTTTTTTCATTTTATAAAACTCTTGCACTCCTTAAATCCGTTTTTTTGAAGCACCCTAACGGACGCTTTGTTATCCTTTGTTGTTCGGGCATATGCCAGCACCTGCCCGTTCTTTTCGTAAATCATCAGGACTTCCGCCGTCACTTCTATGCCTTGTTTTTCCTCTTCAAGTACCCACAGGAAATCTTCTTCCGCAAATTCCATGACAGACTTGAGAGCCTCTGTGGCATAGCCCATCCCTCTCCTGTCTTCTCTGATACAATAACCTGCTTCAAGAGGACAGCTTCCTTCCCGAAAGCCTGCTATTCCAATGAATTCTCCGGTGTCCTTTTCAAAAAGCCCCCAGTAACCGTAGCCGTAAAAGCCGTAAGCGTTTTTAATATATGCCGACACCATATCCTTTGTAAAGGATTTTCCTTCTTTTCCATAAAAAAGATCAAGGAGTGCGGATGCTTCTTCCGCCTCCTTCTCTTCTATCTCTCTTATTATGAGTCTTTTTGTTTCATCAATGATCATCTCACATGTACCACACAGGATCCTTCTATGCCGGTCTTTGTCCGAACGGTCACCACCGCGTCACCCTGCTTTTTGCATGTGACAAGACCGTTGTAGCTCACCTCGCACACCTCCGTATCCGAGGATCCGAAGTAAAGGGCGACTTCCGGATCCTTGGGAAGGACAAAACATTTCAAGGTGAATCCTTCTCCCGTCTTCAGTGTGATCTCGTTGTAGTTTAACAGCATCGCTGCAACCTTTTTTTCCTTCTTTGCCTTGAAGATGCCGGCCATTTTTTTGAACAGCTTATCAGTATCGCAGTATCCGCCTTTTATCCGGACACCGGTATAGTCCGGAATGTATTCCGCATTTTCCCTGATGAGTTCATAGGCTTCTTTTGCGGTACAGTCTCCCACGCTCATGAGCACCGCTGCGGCGCCGCTGACCATCGCCGTAGCCATGGAAGCCCCGCTGAATGTATCAAATCCGTGAGGCACTGTGGACCAAACCTCGTATCCGTCGGCGCTCAGATCCACGGTGTTTTTTCCGTAATTTCCCAGGATCACCGTCTTTTCGAAGCCTTTTAAACCGTTGGTCACGGAGATCACGTTCTCCAGGTCGTAGCTTGCGGGATACATGGGCTTTTCATCATTATCCGTGCCGTCATTTCCCGCGCAGCACATAAAATACATGGAGGACTTTCTCATGACATCCCAGAGTTCGCTGTCATTTTCATAGCCGCCCCAGCTGAGATTGCATATGACCGCGCCTTTTTTCTCAGCATATTCGATAGCTTTCACCGCATTGCCGGTCTTTCCTACCGATTTTTCTCCGCCGTTGATCTTTAAGACCATGATCTTCACATCGACGTCGGAAACTTTTTTAAAAAATGACCTGCTCTCGTTTATGAGCCTTGCGATTATCCCCGCTATATGTGTTCCGTGATCTTCTTCATGGGTATAGCCTTTTTCCCTGCTGCCGTAAACAATGTCATGAAAGACAGTGGCGTCGTTGTTGTAAAAATCCCAGCCGTATACATCATCCACGAAGCCGTTTTCGTCGTCATCCATGCCATTTCCCGGGATCTCGTCTTTGTTCACCCATATGTGTTCTTTAAGATACTCATGATCGATGTTGACCCCGGTGTCTATAACGGCCACTATTATCTCCTTTTTCTGCCCGGCATATGCCCTGCGTCCCGGGAAAACCGCACACGAAAACAGACTCACCGTCAAAAGCAAAGCGGTGAGTCTGAATAATGATCTTCTCTTTTTATTTTTCGGATCCGTCATATCAGCAGTAATTGTTGTACATCATGCCGCTGTAAAGCGAGGTGATGTATGGATTGTAGGAAAGATTGTTTTTGGTGTTGGGGTAGACGACAACGATCTTATCCACGTACTCCATGGGGTTCAATGTAACATCCGAAAGTTTTTTCAGCAAAGCTCCGGTCATCTCCGAATCGGCTTTGAACAGTTTCTCGAGAGTGCCGTTTTGAACAGCGGATGCCATCTTTTCGCGATCGATGTTCAGATTTCCTTCCCCCGCGGCGAAATCGTACATAATGCCGTTTTCTTCAAGGGTTTCCTTTTCCTTTGTAAAGAAATTGTTCATCTCATACCAGAGTTTCTTGGAAGCCCTTCTCGTCAAAGCCCCGTCCTTTACGTAATTGATGAATTCATTGTATTTTCTGACAAACTCGGACACTTTACGGAATACGCTTTCGTCATCCGCGATCTTTCGGATCATGACTTTGTTGCCGTTTGTCTCACGCTTGATGTCCAGCAAAAGTCCCTTTGAAGTGACTATCTTCCTGTCTTCGCTCTCGATACGCTCGCCGTCAACTACAGCAACTGTCTTTTCGGCTTTGTTTCTCACATTGTTAAGGCCAAAGAAATCCACTATGCCGGAGTTGGTCCCTTCCGGAGTTTTGGTATCCGTGAAGATGAAATCCACACCGTCTTTTTTTGCCTCCAGATTCAGTCCGGAACGGCCGTTTTCACGATCCGTCACCACTTCCGCCCTGAGGCCCACCTTGGTCTTGTTTATGAAATCCGCCAGTTTCGTCTGGAGTTCCCGATTGTCGTTGGAACCGGAAACATTGAACTGGAAAGAGTAAAAATTTCCTTCGATCTCAACTTTGAAATTGTATTGGCCGGAAACAAGTGAATTTGTTTTGCTCTCCACCATATTTCCCACATTGAACTGGTGAGAAGAGAGTTTCTCCACTTCCACACCGAAATCTTCTGTCTTCTTGGGATCTGAACCTTCCAGAACTTCCACTCCCACATAGGCGGGATTGTCGGACTTTATGGCATATCTGCTGAAAGCCCCTTCAGCCTCTCCGTTGGCCAGATCTTTCACAGCCGCAGCAACACCCATAGCATATTCCTTCACCGTCAGGGTGTACTCCTGAGCCTCTTCGTCAAAGTTGATCTTGTAAAGAGGCTGCTCGGCACTGAGTTTGCGGATGCGATTGTGGATATCGCTGAGTTCCGACCTTTTATGAGAATCATAACGGGTCTGCCTGCTCATCACGTATCCATGTATTAAATTGTTATAGACACTGAGAAGCGGCATACGGGACCTCCTTTCCCGTTATTTTTGAAGTTCTTCCGTGAACCCGCGACCGATCAGAGCTTACTCAGGAAGTTGATCAGACAATCCACCGTATTATCGATGCCCACAAAGCTTGAATTGATGGACATATGATAGTTCGTGGCTTTGCCCCACTTTTCTCCCGAATGGTAATTGTAATAGTTTGCTCTTCTTTTATCTTTCTTGGTAATGATCTCTTCCACCTTGTCGGGAGCCACATTGTCGATCCTGATTGCTCTCTCCTTGCGGAAGTCCATATCCGCATATACGAACAGATGCACCACATCCGTCCTGTCCTTCAAAATGTAATCCGCACAACGGCCTACGATGACGCAGGGTCCTTCTTCCGCAACCTTTTTGATCACATCGGACTGAGCCAGGTAGATCCTGTCATCCAGCGAAAGATGGCCGAATCCCACTTCCTGATTGCCGTATGCGCTCATACCCATGGCAATGGAATAGAGAAGGCTGTTGGTAGCCTTAGTTTCCGCATTTGCAAAAGCCGCCTCGGCATATCCGCTCTCTTTTGCCGCACGAGTGATCAACTCGTTGTCATAGAAAGGAATGCCGAATCTTTCGGCGATCTTCGCACCGATCTCACGACCGCCACTGCCATACTGTCTGCTGATCGTAATGATTTTATTCATAAGTCACCTCCCAAGGCAAAGCAGGTATCGTAATTACGGGTTACGAAGCGGTCGATCCGCGTTGGGATCGCCTCAAAGCCTACTTATACTTATTAAAAATATATCATATGATCTGAAAAATATCAAGGTTTTCAGATAATTCAAGCACTTTCGATCACTTCTTTGTTACGGTGATGTGGATCACTTCGTAGACGCCGCTTCCGTCCATGGCTTCCACATAGATGTCACACTCTCCGGGTTCAAGAGTCTTTACCTTACCCTTGTCGGAAACCGTTGCCACATTTGGATCTGTGGAATAGTAGCTGAGTTCCTTGTTTCCTGCGGTATCGGGAAGCACAACAGCCTCAATGGAGTAGTTTCTGTTGGTCCTGAGTTTAACATCCTTTTCCTTGATGTTGATGGAACTTACCAGTTTTCCGTCGGCGATATCCATCATGATGTAGGTTCCGGGCGCTTCTTCCAGATTGAAGACATAAAATTCCTTTCTGTCATTCAGGAATTCTCCGTTGATCCTTGCCATGATGGTCTCCTTATTGGGGGAATAGTATATGGCAAAGTTATCAGGGTCAAATTCTTCGGGCACACGTACGCGACAAGGTACCGGGAATTCCATTACCGCATCCGGATCCTCGTAAGTGATCTCAAATCCCAGATAATTACTTGTATAGAAAACCCTGTTGACGCATGCATCTATCTCTTCCCAGGGCACATAGGACACGATAATGCTCTGAGCCTGTTTCTTTCTGCTGACCAGAAGAGTTACAAAGGTAGAGACATCGCTCGAACCCCAGCCTCCGGGGATATCGTTCCATATGGCCGAGGGTCTTTCAATGCCTATAACGTCAATAACCTTAGTGTTGCCCTTGTATGTGACCAGGATCCTGTTGGATCCCACGGAATTGATCATGTCTCCCGTGAGCTGGAAATTGTCCACTGTATCCTGAGATCCGTCATTATATGTAACAAGCACTTCTATGTCGCTTTCATCAACGCAATTTCCCACATATACAGGACCGCCGAGATAGGTGACTTCCACCTTGGTAATGGTCTTTTCCTTACCTGTGACTTCGATCTTCACAGGATCCAGATCGCCGTAGTAAACATAGATCACGTTCTTGCCCACGTTTTCTACGATCGCAGGCTCAAGTCTGAAGTTTGTGATGACCTCCGGCGCTTTATCCGTCCAGTTGTAATGTGCTTTAACCTCAACATCGTTTTTGTTTATGGCATTGGATACAATGATCGAACTGCCTTTATATCTTGCAGTGATACTCACAACTTCAAGGGGTTCCTTACCTTTTACCTTTACGGAAGCGGTGATCCCCTGATACTCTACCACGATCTCATTGTCTCCCACCTCATAGATCGTAGGATCCAGGATGTCGTAGTCCGTAACATTCTGGGAAGAGTAAACGGTTCCGTTGTAAAATACACCTCTTACGTTCAGGTCCTGCTTGCTGACTTCATCTCCCACCACAAGTTCGGAACCTCTGTAACTTACGGAAAGACGTGTGCATACAGGCTCTTCCGTAGGCGTGGGTGTGGGCGTTCTTGTGGCAGCCATGCTCCTGATCTCAGAACTGTGGCTTTCCGTTCCGCGTAGTATTTCAAGAACCCTTGCATTGTCCGACTCAGCCAGAGGAACGTCCGCGGCGATCTTTCCCGTGGTCTGCCCGTAACCCGGAAGTTTTTCCGCCTTACCGTCCTTCAGGATGAACACAGCACCTGCCGTAATCACTGCCAAAGCAACAAGGGTTAATGCGATTTTCTTAAATTCAGTCATAAGCTCTACCTTATTTCATAACATAATTGTGGTTAATATATACTATATCTATTATATCGGTTTTTTTGCCCTTTGGTTTTAATGATTTAATAAAAAATTTTCTGTTGACAATACGGATTTTGGATGGTAAAATTTCAACGTTTGCAGAAGTGGCGGAATTGGCATACGCGCATGATTCAGGTTCATGTTCACGCAAGTGAGTGAGGGTTCAAGTCCCTTCTTCTGCAGGAATAAGAAAAGAGGTACCGTGATCGGTACCTCTTTTCTTATTCCCGGAGCTGAGTTCCTTAAACCCGGGGTTCATTATCCGCTCCCGCCACCGTCGATCCTCATTTTTTTATTTTCCAAACTTCCGTCGATTTTTGAAACATTTTCTGTTGCATGTGTTACAAAAGTAAGTTACACTGATATACATCAAAGCTAAATTATTGGGGGTATTTTTATGTCAGGAACTTATTGCGGAAAAAGTTGTGACGGTTGTGCATGGAAGGCAGAATTGCACTGTTCCGGGTGCGAAGACGGTCCGGGCAGGCTCTATGCTCATGGAGGAACATGTCAGCTGGCTTCTTGTTGCAGAGAAAAGGGGCATCGTACGTGTGAGACATGCAATCTCCACTCCGGCTGCGGGAAATATTTAGAGCGCGATATGCAGCCTGCAATGCGCAAAAAAAGAGCTGAAGAAGAGAAAAGAATGGCTGAAGTTTATACGGAACGATCGACTTTCCTGACCAAATGGTTATGGATCCTGTTCTGGCTCGTGATCCCGAGCTTTATTGCAGAATCTATGAGTACCTTCGGTCTTAAGAGTGATTCCAACACCATTCATATGGTGGGAGCTATCATGAGTGCACTGACATCAGCAACATATGGTGCTATACTCCTCAGGATCTCTTCGGTTGAAGAAAAATACCGTCCCGCAGGCATATGTACTCTTGCTATAGTAGGTATCAGCGTTTTAGACATCATCCTCAACGCCTTAAACCTTCCCGAAGTTGAACGTTTTTCACTTGCTTTGGCTGTACCCATAATAATCCTCGGTCTGTACAGTACATACAAAGAATTTTACGCTCACGCCGCTGTATTGATCGGCATTGATTTCAATCTTTCGGAAAAATGGGAAAGACTTTGGAAATGGCGTATCCGTATTCTGATCGTCACAGTTGTTTCATTCCTTCTCTTGTTCCTTTCCGTCTTACTCGGATTAGTTTTAATATTCAGCTGTGCCATCGCTGCTCTTGTACTGAGCATTTTAAAACTGGTTTACCTGTACAGCACAGCCGAAAGATTATCCATTTACAAAAAGACCCACAGTAACAACCAATAAGAACAAAAGACCCCGCTCTGACCTCATCGGTCAAAGCGGGATCCTTCATATTTGGCTTTTCGCATCCTATATGCGTGACTTTTCAGCAACAGCTTTTTCGATCTCTTTCCAGCCTGTGCATCTTCGGAAATTCTCTCCGGGAAGTTTTCCTTCACGATTCCAAGGGCGATCAAAGACCATTACCTTGAGATCCGGCAGATGATCAAAAAAACCGAAGGCCATGGGAGAATCCTCTATGGCAAAGTCGAAATGCATCTTCCTGTAATCTTCCACCTCAAGGCTAAAATCACTGTTTTTTATGAAGGTGTCACGCCCATATTTGTTCAGGCAGTACATCTTCACCCTTTCAAGGCCGTGGCGGTCGAGCCATTGTCTTGAAGGTTCAAAACAACTGTAAGGACGGCCTGTTATCACGGAAACATTATAGCCAAGGTCGATCCATCTGTTGACGGTTTCCGAAGCTCCGGGAGTTTCCTTGAAGGATAAAAGCACTTCGGGCCTGTGTCCCTCGATCATCATCTTCTCATATTCTTCCTCGGTCAGATCAAAAGACTGCCTTAAGTCGAATTGTTTTATGTCTTCATAGGGTACACTCTTCCCGTACATCTTGTAGAGAAGATCCGAAAAATAACTTGCTGTCTCACAGAGACAGTCATCAAAATCAATGTAGATATCCATATTCTTCACCGCTTTCTTAATTTCCACGGTAGTATATCAAAAAAACTCCCACAAAAGAAGACCTTTTATATCAATCCTCTCTTCATATGTACTCCCCTGCTCCTGTTCAAACAGCACCATGCATCAATAGGGCGGATCTGGGCATAGAACAGCTGGGTACTTCCGCTGACATTAAATCCCGTTGCATGCTCCGAGTTTCCCAGCACCTGATCGGTGTAGACTGCAAGTTTATTGAGGAGTTCGTCGTCATCCCCTTCTTTATCGGTCAGGAGTTTCTCCATAACTTTCATGGCAGTGTTCATGCGATCTCCGGTAGTGAGTGCGGTGAGACAGGTAACATCTGCGCTGTAGTCATCCAGTATTATCTTCTTTTCGTTCTCCGTAACAACCGAACGGAAATAGAGAAAAGGCTGAGATGTGGTTTTGGGTACGATCCTTCTGGAGTTCATCCAGTCTGCTTCTTCCTGTTCACTTTTCCTTTTCACTCCAAATTTCCTGACTGAATCCGAGATGTCAAAGGGTTTAAAATCCTTCATGAGGATGACTGTGTCAGAATAGGCAAGGTATTCTCCTGAGCCTCCTATAACAAGGATCACGGATGTGTCGCATCGATTTTTGAGTTCGCAGATACGGTCCGTGAACGGAATAATAGGTTCATCGGGAACGATCTTTCTCATAGTCTCATCCCGCATCATGAAATTCGTCGCACTCTTGTCTTCGTCGATCAGCAAAAGCTTAACATTTCCGCACACTGCTTCAACTATATTTGAAGCCTGAGAAACGCTTCCGCTGGCATGGAGGGTGGAAAAATTCTTTAAGGGTGAGTCTGATTTCAGCCAACGGAAGAAGGGTGACAGATCAACATTTTCCACAGGTCTTCCGTCTTCCGCATTCGTCTTTAAGGTTGTGGGATCTGCCAGCACATACTCCCTGCCATCTCCCGGAATGTGGTCATATATGCCCTGCTCGATGGCATCAAGGATGGTAGTCTTCCCCGAGTAACCTCCGCCCGTGATGACGGTAATGCCTTTTTTGATGCCCATTCCGGTGATCACATCTCCCGAAGATGTTTGTATGCTGACTCTCAAAGTTTCAGGCGATTCAAAAGGGAGAGCGTCTTTCATGGGTTCTTCCGTTCCGTTCTGCCTTGGCAATATGCTTCCGTCGGCAACAAAAGCGCACAGTCCCTTTTCCTGCATGAAACGCCTCATATCACGCTGGTTCATACAGGTTTTCTTCCAAAAAGCCAGTTCTTCCTTATCAAGGTTTGAAGTGGTTTCGTAAAAGCATCGGAGAAGTCCTAGTACTGCACGGCAGAATTTCTTAGTGTTCAAAGACACCGCATTCTTTAAGGGAGCAGAAAGATTGATGCGCACCTCAAAATACCTCTTCTCGTGGTCATAGACGCAGCCACTCTTTCTGTCCATGCACGTATCCGGAGTTTGGATGCTGAAATTTGCTTTTTCTCTTACATCCTTCTTATCGTTTACAATCTCCTCCAGCAGTTCTGTTATCCTTGGATACATGATATGGAGGATGAAGTTCTCCGAAGCGACTTTTTCGGGATAACTTTTCTCCGGTGCATGATCCAGCACTTCATCGGGGATACCTATGTGCATTATCAGTTTCTCGGTATTCCTAAAACCCGTTCCGGTGAACCAAAATGTGTAGTTGTGGAAATAAAAGGTTCGTGGCACTTCTTTTTCCGGATCGGTCCAGCTCGATGTGTTGTAGAGCCAGTGAAGCGAAGTTTTACTTCCACCCAGGCAGTGCGTAACAATGTACTCAAAATTTTCCATAGACTTTCCTTCTTTCGATTTTTTATGTAATCAAATCCGCAGAAGGACGGTCATATTTTTATACGAAAAAAACGCACCCGACATGGTCGGATGCGTATGCACGATCAATAAAACATATATTAAAACTCTGATGTGATCAATATGCCTTCGACTCTGTCAGCAAATAAAACCGTCTTAAGTTTGCATGTCATATTGATCACCTCTTTCTTTACGATTTGCTCGTTTGATTACTATGAGCATACTAACAGATTCTCGGATGTTTGTCAACGATATTCCGATTTCATTCTTCTTATTATCCAACAGATTCTTCAGAAAAAGCCTTCCTCCATAAGCATTTCAAGTACTCTCGCCTCACGCTCGAACATGGCTACCCTGCCGTCTCTTATAATAATGCTCCCGGCTGAGTTACGGACGAATTCATGAGTGCAGTCCGCATAGTCTTTTTTATCCATTACGAATAGCATTCTCATGTTTTTCGTCTCCCTTACTGATCTACTTTAAATATCCTTCCGTACTTTCAATTTCAAAATCCTTGCTGTCCTTCAGCGTCTCTTCAAGAATGCCCTTATGTGCAGCACCTATCAGAAGAAGTGCTCTGTCGCCATCCTTCAGATTCGAAGCGATGTTTGCAAATATGTTCAAGTTACGCTGATACCACCAGATCAGCCATCCCATCCCATAATAATCTTTCACACCCAGGCGAGCAAGATTTACGTAAAAAGCTTTGCTTCTTTCAACCTCTTCCTTAGAGTTTAAAATACGAAAGTTTTCTAAAAGTCCTTTAGAGAGATCAGGCACGGGTGTGCGGAAAGAATCCACCAGCGTCTTGAGCTCAGGTTCTGTATCAAGAGCGTCAATAACATCACTGCATGGTCTGATGGCTGCTCCCTGCTCCATCCAGTCCACAGCCAAAACCTTCGAGTCACACCTTTGAGCCACGGGAAAAGCTATTTTTACTACCTCATTCATGGATCTTCCGCCGTTTTTTTTGAAATTCTCAAAAGCCTTATCCAATCTTTCCTGAAAATCTCTTTCATATTCAACAAACACTTTGTTGGGGGCATATCCGGAAATTGCAGCGATAAGTTTTTCAAACTCTTCGTCCATGTTTTCCAGCCTTTCCTTGTCACTGACCTTTTCAATATCCTCTTCGCTCACCATATGAAATGTTCCGAGTATCATTATCTTTTTCATATTAATTGTCTCCTTTTAATTTTTTCATTAAGGTCGTTATGCAGCCTTCCGAAGATCTTATTGGCCTGAAGGACAAGATAACTCTCAGAAAGTTCGCAGCCCAGGCTGTAAAGGGCATCTGCGCACTTCTCCACATCACTCACCATTTTCTCATAAGCTATACCTTCATCAAAGAATAGCGATTTTACATATTTGTCTGCGGCAAACGAAACAAGTTCATACATATTCCGCTTCGCCCAATATCGGTATAAGTCCTCGGAATCATTCTCAAGGTTGGACGTACTCCAAAGGAGATCTCTGATCCTGTTTTTATTCGCGTGATATGTACCAAGTGCCGCAAGATTCCAGATATTTTCTGGTGTATTTCCCCCTCCATCTGATACGGCAGGTGTTGTAATCATAGTTTGCCTCCGCCACAAGTACATAGTCGTCGTTTTTTTCTATGATCATTGCGGAATGACAATTCTGCCTGGTGGTACCGGAGACGTACATTATGCGGAACAAATCCCCGACCTTCAGATCATCATAGTCAGAAAAAGTGTTCACACCCGCATCTTTGCCGAATATAGCATCGCTCAGAAGATCCGCAAAGCCTCTGCATTGGTCTCCTATACTGCCATGCACATAGACTCTGTCGCATATGCTGTCATATCTGTTACAGGTTTTTATGGAAGCCTTGTGGTCACAGGGTATGTCCGAAACTCCGCCATGATTCCAGTATTTTCCTGAAGGATATTGTTCTTCCAGTTCCGCAAGTTTCGCAAGGATCTCCTCTTCGGGAACGATTTCCTTTCTCTCTCCCATCCATGTTTCCATATATCCGTTGAACACGTTCTCAGTTGCTCTTTCAGGCAGATCACCGTTCAGATCGTAATAGTGGTAGTAAGGATAGAGGCTGCATGTCATGATCCTGACCTGTTCATCCGTCTGCATGAAGCAGACATAGTGTCCGCCCTTGGGAACAAAATAGTCAAAATGATACCATTCATCTTCGATACAGCAGAGATTCCATGTATGCTCATGAGATTTGTCAGCCGTAGAGACTCTCATATGCTTTAAGCCCAGTGCATCCACCAATGCGCCGAAAACAGCATTTTTCGTGACTGTCCCGCCTTTTCGATCCATAAATCCTGAATAGGCGCTTTTTTTCTCGTCTTCGGGGAACTGATCTTTGCCCTTCGCTATATTCTTTTCAACCCACTGCCAAAGCAAGCGCACTGCATTCCGTCCTTCATTGGGATTAATGTTCTCTTCTTCAATGACACGTGAGGCAAGAATCTTTACTCCATCATTCAGCCCCTCTTCTGTCATTTGATCTACATCCAAAAGAATGATCGGGGTCGGCGTAACTGTGGGAGTATCCGACGGAGAGGGTGTCGGTGAGTTTGTAGGAGTTACGGTTGGAGTTTCCGTTGGTTGGGGTATTTCGGTCGCATTTGCCTTCAAGCCTTCTGTGACACTGACTTCACTCTCGTTTTCTTCCGCCCCATGTTCGTTTTCCCCATTTCTGAGCATAAAAATTATGGTTCCGCAAAGAACCGTGGTCAAGCAAGCAAGTATGATCAAAGCCTTAAAGGTCTTGGAATTTTCAGATGATCGTTTCATGTATCACTCCCCTTTTCAGGTAGGCAACTGCCTATATTATACTTTATACCATTCCTTAAAGAAAAACGCGGGCTTTTCCCACATAATGGTCTTTTCATCTTTTACCATATCAGGTCCCCCTTTAATTATAAAGTTTTTATAACCTCAACCAACTGGATTTTATCAGATGAGGACTGACATAGCAACAGATTTCATCGTATAATTTAACCTTTTCCATAGACATAAAAAATCCCCCCCCGCAGGGGAGGATGATTGCAAAATATCATTCAAGTTTGAACTTGCCCACTTCTGTACGAAGGTCTTTGGAAATGGCGCTGCTGGAAGCGGCTTCCTTGTCGATCTGCTCCATGCTCTCGGACATTTCTATGGACTTTTCCGTAGTCTTCACTATACCCTTGGAAGCGCCGTCAACGGAAGCGTTTACCGCATTTGTGGAAACACGGATGCTGTCGATGTTTGAACGGATCTGCTGAGTCGCATTTGCGAAGCGTTCCATCATATCTGCTATGCGTTCCGCCGATTGTCTGTATTCTACACTGATCTGTACAAGATCGCCGAAGCCTTCAAGTGTGGTCCCATTTACGAAATCAAGAAGTTTCTTTGCTTCTTCCGAAAGATCGTTAACCGCGGAAACAACCTCTGCGGAAACTGCCTGTATCTCGGATGCTGCCCTCTGCGAGTTGTTTGCAAGTTCTCCGATCTCCGTAGCCACAACCGCAAAGCCACGTCCCGACTCTCCCGCCCTGGCCGCCTCGATGGACGCGTTGAGAGCAAGAAGATTGGTCTGGTTTGATATGGCTATGATGTTGCCTGTAAGATCTTCTATCCTGCTGACCGCCCTGGAGCGTTCGATCTTGTCTGTCACGATCTCGGCAATGGACGTTACTTTTGTCTTTGCTTCTTCCTTCTCCTGCTCGGCTTTTGCCCCGGTATCCGAAGAAGCTTTCTTTACGTCATTCGCAAAATTCTTGCCGTCATCGATCTCAGTCACTATGCCGTTAAACGTGTCCGTAATATCCGCCATAAGGCTGTTGATCTCATTTAATGAAGAAGCCGCTTCCTCCATGGTGGCACTCATATTGGTCATGGTGTCGGAGACAGTTCTTGCTTCCGATCCGGCATTACGTACATTTTGTGCAATGATGGCTGAAGCATCATCCAATTCGTCCGACTCTCTCTTGATGGCCAGGAGCATATCCCTGATGAATTCCATGAGTTTATTGACGTTATCGGAGATGGTTTCAAATTCATCTCCGGTTTTGATCTCGATATGCTTGGTAAGATCACCGTCTCCGCAGGTGAGATCCGCGATCTTGCCATTTAAGACAACAAACTTGTGGCTCAGGATCCGTCCGATGAATACAAGAAGGATCACACCGCCTGCAAGAATGCCTGCGCAAGCCCCAACAATGACTCTGAGAAGCGACGCCGTCTGACTTTTTATGAAATCGAGGCTCACATCCACACCGATGCCCCCCACTACTTTGTTTCCCAAATATACCGGAGCATAGGATGAAACGTGGGTTCCCCAGGCATCTGTATATGGTTCTCCGTTGGATACCACAGTTCCTTTCAGTGCCGGTTCCGCCTCTTCATCTTCAAATACATCTCCGATGGAGGATGCGTCTTCCGCCTGCTCGTCTATAACATACTCGATCCCACCGTTCTTTGAACGCCTGATGGCATATATGTATTCCACTCCCGCCTCGTCTATGAGCCGGGTAAACATATTGCTCACTTCAAGATACTCTTCCGTATCTTCGTCTCCTTCCTGCAGTGTGACAAGAAGGTTCCCGTCCACAATTGCCGCCACGCTTTTCGCAGTGCTCTCTCCGTTCCGCTTTATCTGAGCGGTGAGCATATCATCGCACTTCCTGTATGTTAGAAACCCTAAGATCACATCAGATACAAGGAACAATGCAACAACTCCGAGAATGAGTTTGTTCGTTAAACTGATCTTTCTGACCTTCATACTACTCTCCTCCTTGTGGAATAATTGCTACCATTCTTGGCAACAATGGACACGGGTTCATTCTATGCTAAATATATGCTCAAATCAATTAAGTTTTTCTCAATTCTTCAAATTTTCTCAAAATTCAGACAGTAAATATATTATTGACATATCCCCCCATACATGTTAAAGTATGTTCACTTTTGAAAAGCGAATAGTTTACGGAGTCTTTTCAAAGCAATTATATGGCTGTGTTTTCAGCCGCTTACTTATTGAGTATTATCTCAAATTTTATAAGTTGGTTACTTATAACCGAAATGCACATGTGTTGTGCAGACTTGTGAAACCGGTCAATAATTGAGTAGTAAAAGTGTAATTGCTATATAGACTCTGAAAAACCTGTAACGATTGAAACCAGACTTTTTTTGTAAAAGTTCGATGTTCAAAGATAACAAGACTGTATGCCATGCGCGCATACAGTCTCTTTTATTTTCCGGAGGATTTAAAATGCGTCCCGAATATAAACTCGATCAAAGTAACGCCCCGATCTACGAGGCTTTGGAAACATTCAGAAATATGCGTGTCGTTCCCTTCGACGTTCCCGGTCACAAACGCGGCCGCGGCAACCCGGAACTCACCCGTTTCCTCGGGGAAAGATGCGTGGGCATCGACGTCAATTCCATGAAGCCCCTGGACAATCTCTGCCACCCCATCTCGGTCATAAAAGAGGCTGAGGATCTGGCTGCAGATGCTTTCGGAGCAGCTCATGCCTTTCTCATGGTGGGCGGTACCACAAGTTCCGTTCAGACCATGGTACTCTCCGCCTGCAAACGCGGCGATGAGATCATCCTTCCCAGAAACGTCCACAGGAGTGTCATCAACGCACTGGTGCTCTGCGGAGCCATTCCCGTTTACGTAAATCCCGATGTGGACAGGCGTCTCGGCATATCTCTCGGAATGAAGCGTGAACAGGTGGAAAAGGCCATTAAAGAGCACCCCCACGCAGTGGCTGTTCTTGTGAACAATCCCACTTACTACGGCATATGCTCCGACCTTCGTGCCATCGTAAAAATGGCTCACGCCGCAGGCATGCTTTGTCTGGCTGACGAGGCTCACGGAACTCACTTCTATTTCGGTGATGATATGCCTGTGTCCGCAATGGCTGCAGGGGCTGACATGGCTTCGGTTTCCATGCATAAGAGCGGCGGAAGCCTTACTCAGTCAAGCTTTTTGCTCATCGGTCCCAAGGTGAACCCGGGCTACGTGAGACAGATCATAAACCTGACCCAGACCACTTCCGGAAGCTACCTTCTCATGTCTTCCCTTGACATAAGCCGCAGAAACCTTGCACTTCGCGGACGTGAAGTCTTCGACAAAGTGGTGCATATGGCAAAATATGCCCGCGAGGAGATCAACAGTGCCGGCGGCTACTACGCCTTCGGAAAAGAGCTGGTGAACGGAGACTCCGTCTTTGATTTCGACGAGACGAAGCTAAGCATACACACCCTGGACATCGGTCTTGCAGGCATCGAAGTCTACGACCTTTTAAGAGACGAGTACGACATACAGATCGAGTTTGGTGACATCGGAAACATCCTTGCCTACCTGTCCATCGGCGACAGAATGCAGGAACTGGAGCGTCTGGTGAGTGCCCTCTCCGAGATCAGAAGACTGTACCACACCGACGGTGCAGGTCTCATGAGCCAGGAATACATAGAGCCGGAAGTTGCGAAGAGCCCTCAGGAAGCTTTCTACGCAGAAAAGGAAAGCCTTCCTCTCATGGAGACTGAGGGTCGCATCTGCTCTGAGTTTGTAATGTGCTATCCCCCCGGGATCCCCATTCTTGCTCCCGGCGAAAGGATCACCAAACAGATCCTTGAATACATCAACTATGCGAAGGAAAAAGGCTGCAGCATGACAGGTCCCGAAGACCCCGAGATCCTTCGTTTGAACGTTTTGGTTTAAAGAAAGGACGTTACCCCATGGAAATGTGGTTCAGCGAATTTCATACACCGGATGTAAAACACAGCATCCGCATCGACAAGCAGCTCTACTCCTGTGAGAGCGATTACCAGCGCATAGACATATTCGACACCCCCGAGTTCGGCAGAGTGCTGACTCTGGACGGAAATGTCATGTTGACGGAACGTGACGAATTCATATACGACGAAATGATCACTCACGTGCCCATGGCTGTTCACCCAGGTATCAAAAAGGTTCTTGTGATCGGCGCCGGAGACGGCGGAGTTGTTAAGGAACTCACAAGATATGACCGGATCGAGCACATCGACCTTGTAGAACAGGATCCCATGGTAGTTGAAGCCTGCAGGACCTATCTGCCTGCCAATGCCTGCCGTCTTGACGACGCCAGAGTGCACATCACCATCGGAAACCCTTTAAAATTCATCCGTCGCTGCGAGAACGAATATGACCTTATCATCGTAGACTCCACGGATCCATTCGGTCCTTCCGAGGGACTCTTCACAAAGGAATTCTACGGAAACTGCTACAACGCACTTAACGCAGAGGGCATCATGGTGAACCAGCAGGGAAGTCCCTTCTATCAGCAGGACGCCGACGCCATGAGAAGAAGCCACAAGAGGATTGCCAGCACCTTCCCCATCTGCCGCGTTTATCAGGCCCACATTCCCACATACGCAGCAGGCTACTGGCTCTTCGGTTTTGCCAGCAAAAAGTACCATCCCACAGACGATCTGGATGCCAACGCATGGCTCCAATTGAACCTTAAAACAAGATACTACACTACCCGCCTTCATGTGGGTGCCTTCTGGCTCCCTGCTTTCCTTGAAGAGATGCTTAAGGAGGTCGAAAGACAAAATGGATAAAAACATCGAAACCTTCATCGGCTGTGATGCAGAGTACGAGGACGCGAAGATCGTAATGTTCGGAGCACCTTTTGACTCCACCACCAGCTTCCGTCCCGGCGCACGCTTCGGTTCTTCCGCCATCCGCCACGAAAGCTTTGGTCTTGAAGTCTACAGCCCCTATCAGGATAAAGAGATCACGTACACTCCCATCTTTGACAGCGGAGACCTGGAGCTTTGCTTCGGAAGTTCTGAAGCTGCTTTAAAGGACATTGAAGAAAGAGCCGATGAGATCTTAAATGACGGAAAATTCCCATTCATGATGGGTGGAGAACACCTTGTAACTTTAGGAACCGTAAGGGCAGCTTTTAAAAAGTACCCCGACATGCATTTGATCCAGTTCGATGCACATTGCGATCTTCGTGACGATTACCTTGGTGCAAAGCTCTCCCACGCTGCTGTTGTCCGTCGCTGCCATGATTTCCTCGGAGACGGCAGGATCCACCAGTTCTGCATAAGAAGCGGAGAAAAGACGGAATTTGAATTTGCCAAAAAGCACACGGACATGCACAAATTCAACTTTAACGGTCTCAAGGAACTGATCGCAGACTTAAAAGAGAAAAACGTTCCCGTTTACCTCACCATCGACCTTGACTGCATGGACTCAGGCATATTCCCGGGCACCGGAACTCCGGAAGCAGGCGGAGTTTCCTTCATGGATCTTTTAAATGCCATCATCGAAACATCAAAATGCAATCTCATCGGAGCAGACGTGAACGAACTTGCTCCCATGCTTGACAACAGCGGTATGTCCACTGCCACGGCATGCAAAGTTGTAAGAGAATTACTTATCGCAATTTCAAATAAATAAGGGATCTTACCCACTGAATCTAAGGAGGATTATTATGAGCAGAGTACTTGTTATCGGATGCGGCGGCGTTGCAAATGTAGCCATCCGCAAATGCTGCGCCCTCAGCGAGGTTTTCACCGAACTTATGATTGCCAGCAGAACAAAAGAAAAATGTGACGTTCTTGCGGAGGAACTCCGTAAGACTTCAAAGACAAAGATCGAAACAGCAAAGGTTGACGCTGACAGCAAGGATGAGCTGGTAAAGCTCATCAATTCCTACAAGCCCGATCTTGTAATGAACATCGCCCTGCCCTACCAGGATCTCACCATCATGGATGCCTGCCTCGAGTGTCACGTAAACTACATGGACACAGCAAATTACGAGCCCGAGGACACAGACGATCCCGAGTGGCGTAAGATCTACGAGAAGCGTTGCAAGGAAGAAGGCTTCTCCGCTTACTTCGATTACAGCTGGCAGTGGGCCTATAAAAAGAGATTCGAAGACGCAGGTCTCATCGCCCTTCTCGGCTCCGGCTTCGACCCGGGCGTTACACAGGCCTACGTTGCATATGCCAAGAAGCACGAGTTCGACACCATCGACACCATCGACATCCTTGACTGCAACGGCGGCGATCACGGCTACAAGTTTGCCACAAACTTCAACCCCGAAGTCAACCTTCGTGAGGTTTCCGCTCCCGGAAGCTACTGGGAGGACGGTCACTGGATCGAGATCCCCGCAATGAGCATAAAGCGCGAATATGACTTCGATCAGGTGGGAATGAAGGACATGTACCTTCTTCATCACGAGGAGATCGAGTCCATCGCAAAGAACCTTCCCGAAGTAAAAAGGATCCGTTTCTTCATGACCTTCGGTCAGAGCTACCTGGATCATATGCGCTGTCTCGAGGACGTGGGCATGCTCTCCACCACTCCCATCATGTTCGAGGGTAAAGAGATCGTTCCCATCAAGTTTTTGAAGGCTCTCCTGCCCGATCCCGCAAGCCTTGGTCCCCGTACTCACGGAAAGACCAACATCGGATGCATATTCACCGGCAAGAAGGACGGCAAAGACAAGACCTACTACATCTATAACGTTTGCGACCATCAGGAGTGCTACAAGGAAGTAAAGAGCCAAGCCATCAGCTACACCACCGGTGTTCCCGCAATGTGCGGCGCTCTCATGCTCCTTACCGGCAAATGGAACGCTCCCGGTGTCCACACCATCGAAGAACTCGATCCCGACCCGTTCATCGAAGCACTTGACAAATACGGCCTTCCCAAGAGCGAGAGCTACGATCCCGTATTGGTAAAGTAGTTCCCGCCATATAACACCATCCAATACCCAAGCCTGCCCCCCGCTTCTACCCATTTACAGGAGCAGGCTGTTTTAAGATCCGTATTTTGGAGAAAACATGAACAACCAATTCAAAACCCTTGAAAAGTTTAATACCGACGATCTTTTCCGTGAAGTCAAAACTCCCTGCTACGTTCTGGACGAAGCTGCCTTCATTAAGAACGGCGAGATCCTAAAAAAACTGCAGGACAGAACAGGAGCAAAAGTACTTCTGGCAGAGAAAGCTTTTTCCAACTTCACTCTCTTTCCTCTCCTTTCCCAATATCTTGCCGGAACGGAGGCCAGCGGGCTTTTTGAAGCACGCCTGGGGCGTGAAGAAATGCCGGAGAAGGAAGTCCATGTTTTTTCCGCCGCTTTCAGAGACGATGAAATTGTCGAAGTCTTAAAATATGCAGATCATATTGTTTTTAATTCTGTCCGTCAGTTGAAGCGCTTTGGTTCTGCTGCGAAAAAGGCAGGAAAAGAAGTTGGCTTAAGGATCAATCCGGAATGCTCCACCCAGGAGGGTCATGAGATCTACGATCCCTGTGCTCCCGGAAGCAGACTGGGTGTCACAAGAGCCGTGTTCAACGAGGAAATGGACAATGAGACTCTTTCCATTTTGGACGGCATACACTTCCACACCCTTTGCGAGCAGGATTCAGACGCATTAAAAAAGACCGCTGATGCGGTCATAAAAAACTGGGACGATGTTTTGAAGAAGGTCAGATGGGTCAATATGGGCGGCGGCCATCACATCACAAAGGACGGCTATAACATCCCTCTTCTTGAAAAAGTCATCGCCACTTTCCAAAAGAAATTCGGGCTTCAAGTCTACCTTGAACCCGGTGAAGCAGTGGCTTTGAACGCAGGCTACCTTGTGACCCGCATCCTTGACATTGTGAAGAACAACGGCCACAAGATCCCCATTCTTGACATGAGCGCCGCCTGCCACACTCCCGACGTCATAGAGATGCCCTACACCCCTCCCCTTTTGGGAGCAGCCCCCGTTTCATCCGATGAAGCAGCCACCATCGCCCTGAATAATTCTTCAGACGATGCTCTCTCCGACGCCATGAACGACCTCTTCGGCGGTGCCCTGGGAGAAGTGCTTTCGGAAGCCATCACCGAACCCCGCAGACACGTCTATCGCCTTGCAGGCCCTTCCTGCCTTGCGGGAGACGTCATCGGAGACTATGCCCTTGAACGTGAGTTAAACATCGGAGATATACTCATTTTCGGGGACATGGCCATCTACTCCATATGCAAAAATAATACATTCAACGGGATGCCTCTTCCCGGAATATATTTGCTGGATAAAGAGGGAAAAATAGAACTCATTAAGAAGTTTGGATATGAGGATTTCAAAAACAGGCTTGGTTGACCCGAGCCTGTTTCCTTTTTAGCAAGTATATTCCGGTTTCTTGTACAAAACCTTCTCATCCGCAACAATCTGCGCATCCCATACCTTCTCTTTCCAGTCACTTTCGGGGATGTCCTTGATGGCGACCGAAACGCTTCCTTCCTTGCATCCCAGCGTCTCAACGATTGCCCGGGTAATCTTTTCTGCGCATTCTTTCTTCTGCTCTTCCGTTCTTCCGGGAAAGCATTTGATCTCAACGTGTGGCATAACTTAACTCCTTTCTGATCCATCTCGCATTCAATGCCAATATGGTTTCTGGTCCTTGTGGCTGTAATCCTTTAGTTTTACCTTGTATTTCTCAAGGATGGTGGTATACCTTGAAACCGTCTCAGACTTCATTTTGCCCTCAAGCCTCATGGCATTCACCGCTGTCTCAAGTTCCTTAAGATCCTCCTGTGCATTATCCTTGTAATTGTTGGACATGTTCATCTCCAGGCGCTGTATGATGCTGTCCAGATGTTTTTCTGTTTTGGATTTGAATAGAAACATTTTCCCTCACAAACAATTTAAGTTCGGGCCTACCTCTTTTAAATGACTCGGATCACTCCTCATCATCTTCCCATTCATACATCATTTCGTTGATGTGGGCATTTGCAGCCTCGCTTGCTTTCTTTTCCCGCCATCTTTCGATGTCACTGCATATGGCCAGCATTTCGTCCACTATCAGTTCTTCGCTCCGGGGCTTCACATTTATGAGATAACCTATCATGCGGCTAATGGCCTTGGGGCTGCCCAGTTGCTTTGCCATGAGTTCTCCCAGTTCACCGGGAAAGCCGAGTTTTTCCGTTTCATTCACAAGGTCATCTTTGGCCCTGTTCCACTCTGTTTTGTAATCGTTCAAGATGATACTCCGATGATAAACAGCCGGAAGAATCCTCTTCCGGCTGTGTTTTAATGAATTTATGCAAAATGTTTTTCCACAAAGCTGTCGATAAAGCCGATGCCCAAAGATTTTCCTTTAAGAGCAAGAAAAGCTGCAAGCACAAAGAAGACATCGCGGATAATATCGGCAACGTCTACTGCTATGTTCTGAAGCCTTATCACAATAGCATAAGTGAAATTCCCGTTAAAAAGCGTAACAACATCTCTCATAAGTTCCAACACCGTAGGAATGGCACCGATCAGCAGGAACAGTATCGAAAAGCAAACCTGCATCATGACGGCCTTGACCACGGTTTTCTTGAGCCACAGATCTTCCTCCGCAACAAGAGCGTAACCCGCAGCGATGAGCAGAGGGGTGTATCCGCCGAAAAGAGCGAGGAAAAATACCCCTGCAGTATATACTGTCGTAGAAAGTCCAAATTTAGTCTTCATAAAAAGCCTCCTTTTTTTACTCAATATTACTCCATTTGAAGCCCAAATGCAAATAAAACAAGATGTTTGTTTTATCTTTGAAACGGCACATTCGTGAACAGGCATGAACCAAATATATGCTTATACTTTGAAAAGATCTTTGAGCATTTTCTTTATGCCCTTAATATCCAAAGGATTTTCTTCCGTCTCGTAAGTAAAGATCAGATTGCGGCCGGGATATATGCCGTTGTTCCTATATTCATCCAGTTTATGCAGGCAGTTTCTGCGATATTCCTCATCATCCAACATTCCGAAGTGCTCGAGGAACACCTCTTCCCTGGCCCTCACATCCAAAAGAGTGAAATCCGGGTACCTGGTGCCTCCGTTTTTAAGGACAAGCATTTTTTCGTAATGATAAGGGATTCCGAGTTCCAAGAGTGTATTGGCTATCAACACCTCCGATTTCGACCTCACCTTTTCTCCTCTTTCAGTGTCATATATCCTGTCCTCGCTCATGAAGGTATTTGTTTTGAACCTCATAGCCTGCCATTCTCCGGCGTATAGATCATCTGTAAGAATGTAAGGCGTTACAAGAGATCTCCTCTCATCGGAAAGGTTGCAGAAAGCTGCATCGGCGTTTTTACCATCAAGACTTGAAACAGCCCTTTGCAGGCATTGAAGTTCGTTCTCGGCCTGCTTCAGAAATTGCTTGTTGTAGTCTTTTTGTGCCAATTGTTTTACCAGTTCCTTGTTTTTTACCGAAATATAATCCCCGGTGGGATCTCCCCTTTTCGTTACGACGTAGTAGCTGCATGCAAGCTGCTTTTTGCTGACCCTGAGTCTCCCGTCAGGGAATCCGGCAATATCAGCCTCTGCTGCTCTGATAGCCTTTTTCAGTACAGATACACGTTCTTTCATTAATTTGATAAGGTCTGTCATTGGATTTCCTTTCGAACATAGAATAATAGAGTTGTGGCTCCCTAGAAAAAAGAGCCGAAAGTAACATTTTTACCTAAAACGGTTTCTTTCATTCATTTTAGGTAAGAAAGAAGCGGCTTCTCCCTTCTTGCTTTCCCGAGGAATCAAGGGATTCTTTACCTAAAAGAACGGTTTTTACCCTCTTTAGGTAATAAAAACAAGTCTTCGCGCGGTCGTGGCCCGCGCTCGAGAGAGGGTTTTTTACCTAACGTGGCCTTTTTCGTTCATTTTAGGTAAGAAATTAGTGCCGTCACCCATCTTGCTTCCCGAAAAGTCGAGAATTTTTTTACCTAAAAGGCTGGTTTCTGACCTCCTTAGGTAAAAAAACAAGTCTTTGTGCGGTTAAAGCCCGCGCTCGAGAGGGAAATATTCAACTAAAATGACGATTTTTGTGGGATTTAGGTAAAAAAGATGGATTTTCATCCATAGAATCGCCCATGTCATGAATTATACAGCCCAGGAAAAGAAAAGTCAACCAAAAAACCCCGGCACTCACGCCGGGGCAAAATCATCAAAGATGTAAGCAGATTCAGTGCGCATGTCCGAAGCTGAACTTACGCTCGGTACCATGCATCAGCCTTCTGATGTTCTCCTTGTGACGGATGATCATGAGAAGGGCCGAAACAAAGGAAATAGCCACAGCCACAGGCTCCGCACCCACAAAGAAGAGCACAACGGGTGCGGAAAGGACGGCGATCATGGTGGCCACAGACATGTACTTCAGGGTGAAAAGGAAAAGGCAAAGGAGAACAACTCCCACAAGCCCCGCTCTCCAGTCATAGAACCAAAGCGCGGCAATGTTCACAAGGAAGCCCTTTCCTCCCTTAAAGCCGTAATAAACGGGAAAATCATGACCTATGGACGCACAGAGAGCCGTATAGGCAAGGCCGATCTGGCGAAGGTCGTAACCAAGTTCATGAGCCACTTCGTATCTTCTGAAAAGCATTCCGAATATCGCAAGGATGAAGACACATTTCCCGATGTCCAGCGCCATGACTGCCCAGGCCCACTTTCCGCCGTAAACACGCTTAAAGTTGGTGAAACCGGGATTCCCGCTGCCACCGGGGTTAAATCTGATGTCTTCCCCGTATATGGTTTTCGAAAGTACTATAGCCGGGTTGATGCCCGCAAGTAAGTAAGCTGTAACCCCAGCCACAACAAATAAAGCAATTAATTTCCAATCCATTTTAAACTCCTGTATGGAAGCGATAAAGATCATTTTGGATCATCAACATTCTCTGCAGACAACATTTGTTCCCGCCAAACCTTATGAACCTTTCAGTTCTTTCCGAATATCTCGTCGGGCAACATTCATTCTCCATGCCGAGCCTTAGAGATCCTCTCACTCAAGTATTATCTCAAAATCGTAAACATCCTGTCCGCCGTCGATCTCATAAAGTTCCGTGCGTGGGTACTTCTCTCCCGCAATACGTCTGAACTCTCTGCGTTCCTCGGTGGTGGCGGTATTTCCGTAGATGGCGATCATGACTTCATGCTTTCCCGCCTCCAGCCTGTCAAGCATGGAAACTGTGGCTTCCAGCTTGTCTGCGGCCGATGAAAGCATGTTTTTGCCCGAGAATCCGATGTAATCGTTGTTCTTGATCTCCACGCCGTCGATGTTTGCATCCCTTACGGAACGTGTCACTTCGCCGGTAACTACTCCCTGCATGGCATCATTCATATCTCCCGCGATGATCTCCGGATCATTGCTGTCGTAGGAAAGCATGGTGAGGGCGGCATATCCGTCTCCGACGCTCTTCGAAGGGATCACGGTGACCTTCGCTCCTTCAAACATGTCTCCTGCCAGCCGGGCAGCCATCATGATGTTTCCGTTGTTGGGAAGGACGAAGATGTTGTCCGCATTTACATATTCAAAAGCTTCCAGGAAATCTTCGGACGAAGGGTTCTTACCCTGTCCGCCGTCAATGACGAAATCCGCTCCCAGACTCTTTAAAGTTTCCTTGATGCCGTCTCCCGTAGCCACGGTAACGGTGGCAAATTTTTTTCTCTCGCCCTTTACCGCTGTTTCCTGAACCGCCTTGCCTTCATTTGCAATGGTGTCGTTGTGCTGAACGGTCATATTCTCACACTTCAGTGTCAGAAACTCTCCGAACTGCTGGCAGAAGTTGAAGACTTTACCGGGTGTCATGGTGTGTACATGAACCTTCACTATGCTTCCTGTTTTAAAGGCTACTATGGAATCTCCTATTGTGTTTAAAAATTCCAGAATGGGATCGATGGAGAAGTTCTCCACATCCACCTTACATGTCTGAAGCTGAAGCAGAAATTCCGTACAATAACCGTATTCCATAACGGAATCGGCAGTAAACTTGGATGTGTCCACAGCCTTGGCTCCAAAGCTCAGTGAAGCATCTGAGATCTGTTCTCCGTGAAGAGTCCTGTTCATTCCGTCCATTATGTACACAAGGCCTGCTCCACCGCTGTCGATGACTCCCGCTTTCCTTAAAACATCCAGAAGTTCGGGGGTACGCTTCAGTGAACGGTTCATCTCATCCAGCACATCCGTGAAAAAGCTTTCCATGGTGCTTTCGTCGTTGATACGATTGCAGGCATAATCCGTTGCCTCTCTTGCCACCGTAAGCATGGTGCCCTCTGTGGGTTTCATGACCGCTTCATAAGCCCTGCGCACACCGGATCTGAAGGCAAATCCCACAGTCTTTACGTCTGCATCCTCACTGCCCGTGAAGCCCTTGGCTATACCTGAGAAAAACTGTGAAAGTATGACTCCTGAGTTTCCTCTGGCGGAAAGGAGCATACCGTTGGCGATGGTGTCGGACATATCCGAAAGGGAGCAGGATGCTGCATTGGCTGCAGCCGTAACTCCTCCCGTAATGGTGAGGCTCATGTTCTCTCCCGTATCTCCGTCGGGAATGGGAAAGACGTTCAGGTCGTTAACTATCTTTGCATTGGCGCGGAGATTTGCCGCACCGCCTTTTATCAATGTTGAATAAAGTTCACCGGAAAGTACTTTTGTTTCCATTTTGTCCCTCTTATTCCAATAATCAGATGATAAAAACTCTCTCGTCCGGATCAGTTACCGGCAACAAAGGTTATTTCCTTACCGAAAGCAAAAAGACCGATGGCATCCGGACCAATGGATGCACCAATGATGGGTCCGATGTAGGAAACGTGAGTATCCTTGCAGGGAATCTGTTCCTTTACAAGCTTTTCAAGTTCCTTTGCCTCTTCCTCACAGTCCGCATGAACAATATAGACTGTCTGCTCTTCGGGATTCACAATGTTCTCTTTTAAGAGATTTACGATCTCGTTCAGTGATGTCTGTCTTCCCTTAACCTTCTTAATGGGCACCTGATCTCCGTTCTTATCGGAAACAAGGATGGGCTTTACTCCAAAAAGATTTCCCAGGAAAGCTGCGGAAGCCTTCACACGTCCGGCGCGCTTTAACGCATCTAGAGAGTGAACGGTGATATATTCGTTAACTGTCTTAAGTTCCTTGTTTAAGAGATCGTTGATCTCCTTGGCGCTCTTTCCCCGATCTCTGTATTCTGCGGCACGAATGGCAAGAATGCCTTCTCCGAGGCAGGCGTTCAGTGAATCCACAACATAGATCTCGTTTCCGGGATGCCGGGACATAAGTTCCTTCGCCACAACAAATCCTGTGTTCACGGATCCCGACTGCTTGGAGGAGCAGCCGATGTAAACAATGTCACAGCCCTCATCCATATATTGTGTAAATATTCTCTTGAATTCCTGTACAGGCACCTGCGTGGTCAGCACACGCTTTCCGTCACGCATGATACCGTAGAGTTCACCGGGCGAATAAATGTCCCAGTCAAGACTGGCGGGAGTTTCCTTGCCTTCATATTCCGTATACATTTTTGCATAATCAATGTCATATTTTTCGCGCAGATCTCTGCTCAGATCGGAGCAGGAATCGGTAATGATCTTAACCTTGTTCATTTTGATCCTCCTTCATGATCCCCTGATAAGGGTATAAAACACCCTTTATTAGATTACAGAATCATCACAATGCATTCAATTGTCAAAAAAAATGGTTTCCTCAAAAATAAGGAAACCAAAAAAACTGTATCAATTTGCGTGATTTTTTAAATTTATCCTAAAATATCAATTCCTGTCAAAGCACTTGCAATATACATCTCAATGGCAGTATTGATGGCCTTACTGATCTGGTTGATGGACTTGTCGATGTCAAGAGTCATGCGGCTCCATATGAACTTGAGGAAAAAGCCCAGCACCGCATAACAGCATATGTCGGAAATGGTCTTTAGCATTTCCTGATCCACATCAAACCCGGAGGTCTTCATACGGGCAAGGTTGTAAAAAGCCCCTTCCGCCGACTTGAAGACATATCTTTCCAGATTTTCCCTGGAAAGGGAGTCATATACATTATAAACAAGATTAGGACGTTCCCGCAGTCTTTTCAGTACCGCCTTGATGGTCTCTTCCCATCCTTCCCCCTCGGGTCTTGCGGACAGGAACTGTTCCGTCTGTATGTTGAACCAGTGTTCCAGCAGTTCATATATGTCTTTATAATGGTAGTAAAATGTGTTGGGGCTGATGTCGCATCTTTTTGTAAGTGCCGAAACCGTGATCTTGTCAAACGGCATTGTTTCAAGCATCTCTTCAAAGTTTGTAAGTATCGCCCTCTCCGTATAACGAGCCATAAAAACTCTCCCATAGCCTGAATATCAATGTAACATTCACAGTATATCCGACTTGGGTTTAAAAGTCAAAAACATCTTGATAATCTTAAATTTTTGTGTAAAAATATTGTGCATGAAAACCCGCAAAAGAAACTTTTTTCTCGTTTTAAGTTTAATAACATTGTTTGCCGGCTGTTCAGAGAACCGGGTTCCCGTTACTCCGACTCCCACCCCCGTGTCGGGAGTAAAGGTGGTGACACTCGCTCCAACAAGAAGCGTCACACCCACACCCTCTCCGACGCCTTTTTCTTTTCCGGCAGGAGAAACAGCCGTTCTCAATGACCTTTCGGGAAATTACAGGATCACTTTCCCGGCAGTTTTTGATAAATGCATTTTTGATACCAAGGAAGGTTCTTTCAGTTCCATCTATTCAAGTTCCGAGGTCTCGGGAGTGTACCTTATTGTGAGCTATGCTGTAAAGGGCCTCATCCCGGGCGTCAGCGGAACAAACGTAAAAACGGAAAGCGTCGACATCAAACTTCCTTCATCTTACTTTTGGGAAGACACGTCAGGAGACGTGGATGTGACTCTTTCGGTAACCGCCGTGTTCGGAGACTATGGCCCGGATGCGTTCGAATTCGGCATAAAGGGGTTAGATTAACAGGAGGCTGATATGCCTGAAAAACTTGAAGAAATAATGAAGAAATTCCACATCTATCTTGCCAACTGCAAGGAAAGCGCTTACTCAGGCGAGGACATCATCGTGTCCAAAAAGCGCATCCTCACTCTTCTGGAAGAGCTGAACCAGGCAGTTTACGAGATTAGTGAACAATACGAAGCCACACAGGAATCCAAGGCCCGCGCCCTCATGCAGGCAGAACGTCAGGCAGCCGAGATCAAGGACGAGGCCATGAGCCGTTCCGACGACATATATGCCGCTTCCATGATCTATTCCGAGGAAGCCATAGTGAAGATCAAAAATTCGCTGGAATACACCTATCTCAAGGTGCGCCGCGAATATGAAGATCTGCTGAAGAACTACGAAGAAAAGATGAGGGAACTCACAAAGAATTCCGAAGAGATCCAGACCCAGCTGGCAGCCATGTCCGAAGGTCAGACCTATCTCCGCCTCATCGAGCAGGCTCATGAAGAAAACAAAAATGCAACAAAGCAGGCAACGGCTTCCGAACAGCCGGAGGTGAAGGGGAAACTTGTTGGCACGGTGGAGTCCGTCGAAACCCTGGCGATCCCCGAAGGCTCAAAAGAGACCGATCCCGCCGATTCCATGGTGCGCATAGAAGTTCACGACACCCCCAAGGTGGCGGAATTCACTTCCAAATCCAAGAAGAAAAAAGACAGTTTTCTGAAGTTTCTCCACAGAGACGATGCCAAGTCAGACAACAAGGAAATTACCGTAAACGAAGAAGCGGTATCAAAGAATTACTAGAAATAAAAAAAGAGAGGAGCGGAGATTGAACCCTTGGTTTCAATCCCCGTTTTTTCTTTCCGCAGAGCAAAAAAAGACCGTAGATAAAAATCTACGGTCTTTTTCGCTCTGCGGAAAAAGGGACTTGAACCCTCACGGTCTTGGACCACATGATCCTTAGTCATGCCTGTCTGCCAATTCCAGCATTTCCGCATCTTGCAACTTGCTTTTCGCAAGGCACGAACGAGATTTTAGCACAGAAAAAGAGCCTTGTCAATGCTACTTTTTAAAAAAAGTTAAATTCATAACATTCCTGTGCCCTCTGCCAATTATCAGCCAATTCAATCCTTCAGATACTTTTCTGTGCCACCTTCAAAATCGTCATCGGAAACATTCTTCGCTCTCCCTGCTTCGATGTCCTCTACCTTTGCCAGGAATTTTTTAAGGATACGCAGGTATCTGTCCTCGTCCACCATCATAGTCTCCGCATGTGCTGCCTTTGGGAAGATGTGCACTTCGGAGTAAGCGGGATTTGCCTTTGCCATCCTGATGGAATTCACCGGATTGATGAAGGTGTCTGCCTCTCCGTGAATAAAACAGATGGGAACCGTGTTGTCCTTGAGTGAATCAATGGGACGGCTTTCAAAGAAGCTCCATCCGTAAACCAGTCTGCACATCCAGGAAGAAGGCCAGATCAGCCACTTGTGAAGATGAAACTGCGCATTCAGTGCTCCTTCAAGCACATTGAAAAGATCCGCAAATCCGCAGTCATTAACGATGAAATGCACCTGAGGCTTGTATTTAAGAGCAGTGATCTCAAGGCCCGAACCCATGGACTCACCCTGAAGGCCAAGGTATATGTCTTTACCGTATCTCTCATAGGTGTCATTGATCACCGTCATAAGGTCCTTCGCCTCTCTGACTCCCAGAGTGCTGCAACCCTTACGGCTCTTTTGGTTCTGTCCGTGGTAACGGTCATCATAGAGGACGCACTGGAATCCCAGTTCCATCCACTTGTTGAGATACTTAAGTGCACCGTAATGGGAAGATGTGTATCCGTGTGAAATGATGATGAACTTTCTGCTGTCGGGGAAATCTTTATTTGGTACAAAGTAAGCGTGAAGGATGTATCCGTCAAAGCTTGTGAGCCGGTACTCTTCCACTTTCCTCTCATCAAAATCCCTGTAGAAATTGTGATCCTTTTCCCAGTTTATGCTTCTCTCCAGCGAATTCACCGGCAGTGTAACGTAAGAAGCGAAGAAAAAGAAAACCGCGCACATTGCCAGGACCAGTACTATCACAACAATCAGCGCTATTATAGCGGGTGTACTCATAGTTTAACCTCCAATACATTAAACGGCGTGTAAAGAACCTCTTTGTCATCCCTGTCGGCCAAAAAGATCTCCCTGCCGAAAGGTGAGTTTTCCGGATCCGGCTTCATCCTGTCGCTGTATGTGATAAAGCCGTAGTTCTTTTCGTTAAGTTTTGCAATACCCTCATTGTAAACCTTCTCGTTATCTTTAACCAAAGGAACCGACTCCGTTGCTGCAAAAAACCTTTTAGCCCAGTCCTTTGCTCCCCTAAGCCTCGATGTAAAGCAGATGCCTCCGGGATTGTCCGTAATATCCTTAACTCTGTGTATGTCCGATCCGCTTGTCATCTTGATCCTGTTCTTCAGAGCGAAATCAAAACCATAGCAATCGCTGTATCCCGGATTTCCCGAATTATAGCCTTCAAAGCCGTCGCACTGACAGGGATGAACATAGATCCCGCTCAGGTAGCCTCTGTCTCTGAAGGGATGGGCCTGGATCATAAGGCCGCCTATCTTGTGAACTTCCTTTCTCAACTCCTCATGGGTCCACCCCATTATCTCGGGATGAGCCTTGAGCCACTCCTTGTCGGGACCGTAGAGAAGGTACTCATCTCCCTTGAAGTTCACTTCCAGTCCGAAGAACACATCCAGACCACCCACCTTATCCGCTTCTTCCTTTGCATTCTCATATCCTCTGCAATAAAGATCAATCCTCTCCTCCCAGGGAAGATCCTTGGGAACCGCGGAGTTACCGTTAAAGAAATGGTCGGTCACGAAAAAGCCCGCATATCCCGCCTCTTTATAGGCTTTTATGTAGTCCTTTCCGGGTGTACCGGCGCAAGCGCTGGCCTCACAGGTGTGAAGGTGTGTCTCGTAAAAATATAAGTCCATTGTATCTCCTTCTACCCTCTGTATGAGGGACCGGTATTTAATTGTAATGCGCGGGTAAGCCGAAGCATACCCGCTGATAATGTTATCACAATTGAATAACTACTGCAATAATGGATGTTCTCATTGTCAATCATTACCTTAATACGTAACGCGCTGGAGGAGTGGATGTAAAACATTGTGTGTTCTCACTTCACTGCTCTCTTCTTGCGTTTGCGGCATATCAGTTGTTTGGGTACGCTTCGCGGCAGGAACGGATGAAAACACAGACTCCGTCGTTAAGCCAATGTAAGCGCCCAATGCTATGGGCACCAATCTCGCCCATTTACGCTGTGATAAAGTCAAACATATTCAGGGCTCAGACAGAGGTGCCCATCACGCATTCAGGCGCTAACACTGGCTAAAACTCCTCCGTAGAATTTTCATCCGTTCCTGCCGCTACGCGCTTATATACACATTCTCATGCCGCAAGCCTCATACGAGATCTGTGAAGCAGAGCAACACAGTGTTTTGGGGGAGGGAATGTCGACGGGCAAGCGTAGCTTGCCCGTCGACTGCGAAGAGCTTTAGTCTACTTTTTCTCATTTCTGATAAATTTGTAAATACCCATTTTCACGCCAGACTTTTAAAATCATCTCGGCATTAAATCCAAATATTCCATTTGATGATTCAGAAGCTATTTTTTCAAGTAT
>JAILRC010000067.1 GCA_024698485.1 Lachnospiraceae bacterium
GACATGCTGACGACAAATGATCGTTCACAGGACCCGGCAATTGATAAGAATGAATAAACAAAAATATCTCAACCTACTGAATGAAAACTATATACATTCCTACGGCAAAGTGGTCAAAGTGGTGGGACTTACGGTTGAGTCTACAGGAGTAGATGCTAAGATCAACGACACTTGTGACATTATTCTCAAAGACACCGGTAAAAGAGTACTTTGTGAAGTTGTGGGCTTCAGGGATGACAGACTTTTGCTTATGCCTTATGAAGACGTTGGCGGCGTTTCCATCGGAGATTGCGTTGATGCCTGCGGAACCGGCTACGGCGTTCCTGTAGGTAAGAATTTCCTGGGTATGGTCCTGGACGGCCTCGGACGTCCCATGGACGGAAGTTTTGTACAGCCCGATGATTTTTACAATTCGGAAGCTATGCCTCCCAATCCCATGGAGCGTGTTATGATTGATAAAGCTCTGACTCTGGGAGTCAAGGCTGTGGACGGTCTCATTACTTTGGGAAAAGGACAGAGGATCGGCATTTTTGCAGGATCCGGCGTTGGAAAAAGTACCCTGATGGGTATGTTTGCAAGAAATACAAGAGCTGACATCAACGTCATTGCCCTTATAGGAGAGCGTGGACGTGAGGTTAAGGAATTCATAGAGCGGGATCTGGGAGAAGAAGGTCAGAAACGATCCGTTATCGTTTGCGCCACCAGCGATCAGCCCGCACTTTTAAGAAAAAAAGCTGCAAAGACTGCCACAGCCATTGCGGAGTACTTTAGGGACAACGGCATGGATGTGCTCCTTATGATGGATAGTCTCACCCGTTTTTCCATGGCCCAGCGTGAGATCGGTCTCGCATCCGGAGAGCCTCCCGTTTCCAGGGGCTATCCCCCCAGTGTTTACGGAGAGATGCCCAAACTTCTGGAAAGAGCCGGAAGGACAGCCAAGGGATCCATCACAGGCATATACACCGTTCTGGTGGACGGCGACGATATGAATGAGCCCATCGCGGATACGGCGAGAGGAATTCTTGACGGACATATCGTTCTTTCGAGAAAACTTGCTCATAAGAATCATTACCCCGCAATAGATATATTGCAGAGCATATCCCGTGTAATGTCTTCCATAGCGACCAAAGAACATAAGACAGCGGCCAATACATTGAAAAATGTGCTTGCCACTTACACCGAATCGGAAGACCTTATAAATATAGGCGCTTACAAGGCAGGCTCCAATAAGGAGATCGATTATGCCATCCAAAAGATCGATGAAGTTAACAATTTCCTTATGCAGCAGACCGATGAAAAATTTTCGCTGGAAGAAACAGTGGAATTGATGAAGGGTATTTTCAATGGCTAAGTTTATCTTTAAGCTTCAGGGCATTTTAAATATCAAAGAAAAGCTCGAAGAGCAGGAAAAAATAGCATACGGGAATGCACGTATAAGACTGACCGAAGAAGAAGAAAAGCTGGATGCTCTTTTCGGAAGAAGGGTGGAACTTGTTGAAGAAAAGCGGATTCAGATGTCTGCGGTGATCAGTGCCAGGGAGCTTAACCTTACGGAAAATGCCATCCGTGCCACCGATCTTGCAATAGAAGATCAGAAGATCTCCGTAAAGAAGGCTCAAAGAGCTCTTGAAAATGCAAGGATCAAGCTTGAAGAAGCCATGAAGGAAAGAAAGATCTATGAGAAATTAAGAGAAAACGCCTTCACGGAATTTCTGGCAGAGACGGAACATGCAGAACAGATGGAGATCAATGAACTTGTATCCTACAGACACGGAAGAGCAAATGCTTGAATTATCGATCGTTGGAGTGATCTATGGCTAAGAAGAATAAAAACCAAAATGAAAATGCACCGGCAAAGGAAGGCTTGGGAACAAAACTTGCCACCTTTATCATCATCCTTATAATCACGGTAGTATGGCTTGCCATTTTAGCTTTGCTGATCAGGATCGATGCGGGAGGTCTTGGAACCACATTGAGACCTTATCTTGAAGAAGTTCCATATCTTAAACTTGTTTTGCCGCCTCTCACCGATGAAGAGATTGCTTACAGAGAGAGATATCCTTACAAAAATATCAAAGAAGCGGTGGAGCATATTAATTATCTGGAAAAACTTGTCGATAAATATTCTGAGGAAAATGACGACTACGCTGCGAGACTCAAGGAATTGCAGGAAGAGAACGATTCACTTCAGCATTTTTCAGAAGAATATGATGAGTATCTTCGCTTAAAAGAAGAATTTGACAGGAAAGTTATCTACGGCGATAAAGCCCTGAGTTCGGACGAATTCATCAAATGGTTCGAAGCGATGCGACCCGAAACTGCCGCAAAGATCTATGAAGAACTGGCGGCACAGAAGACCGTATCTGCAGCCGCTCAGGATATTGCCACCGTCATCTCCAAGATGAAGGCAAAGGATGCTGCAAAGATGCTGGAAGAATTCACCAGTGACGTGGACTTTATCTGCAGGATCTTTGAATGTCTCAAGGTGTCTCAGGTTTCCGATATACTTACGCAAATGACAAAGGATGATTCTTTGTTTGCTGCAAGAGTTACGGATCAGTGGGACAAGTACAAGCGTGGTGAATAAAAGGAAATTATTGAGTCATTGGCCTTAAACGGCTGAAAAAATTGAAGGATGGAACCTCTTTTTGATCAGACCATATCTTTTTGAAAGGAGGAAGTAAAATGCTGGTACAAAATGTACAGACCAATTCTGTGTTTGCCTCCGGCATTTTTTCCGTTTCAGGGGAAAAATTGTCAGGCAAAGCAGATAAGGCCTTCGCTTTTTCCGCATTGTTTAACGGAATGACCAAGACAAACACCGTGGAAGCCAAGCTTAATCCTGCCGACAACAGTCTTAAAACTGCCGCCGACGGAACACAGAGCGCGGAAGCAAAGACAACTGCAGTGTCAGACGTGAAGCAGAGCCTTAAGAACATTAAGGGCAGAGCAACGGACGAAACCGTTAAAACGGACGGAAAAGCAAACACAGCACAAAACACCGAAGAATTTGACGAGACTGAATTCGAAAAGATCAGCACCTGCCTTGTAAACGTAGTGGTTACTGTTGTTGAGTTTTTCAACATCACACCCGAAGAACTGCAGGTAAAGATGGACGGGCTCGGAATGAATACTTCGGACCTTGCGGATCCCGATTCTTTGAAACAGTTGTTCGTTTCTCTTGATTGCGACAACGACATTTCAAAGCTTTTGACGGATCAGAACCTTCTTGATTCTTTTGAGAACCTTATGAATGAGGTTACGGGAATACTTGATGAGTTCGGAGTTACCGGAGAGATGATCGCAAATGCCATCACAAGCAGTTTCGGTGACGAAAACAACTTTAAACTCGATCTTCTCGGAAACAAGGAGGAAGCAGAGGAAAAACCCGAAGACAGGCTCAAGGCTGTTCACGGTGAAGAAACCATGCCTGAGTCAGCTCCCGTTGAAAAAGAGGGTGATGACAAAAAGATCACCATTGAATTCAACAAGAGTGACGAGAACAGAGGCGAAACACATTCCGACAGAAAGAAGAACAGCGGAGTGGCAAAAGACAATGCGGAACTTGCGGACAGATTCGTAAACAATATGCTGGAAAAATTCCGTCAGAATATCGGTGAAGTTTCCGGTATCGAAAAGGCGGTAAGCAGTCTCAGAGGTATTGCGGATCAGATCCTCAACCAGATCAAGATCAATCTCACCGCAGACATTAAGAGCCTTGAGATTCAGCTCACCCCCGAGCATCTCGGAAAAGTCAATGTACAGATCCAGGAGAATGACGGTGTGATCACGGCCAAGTTCCATACTGAAAATCAGCTTTCCAAGGAAGCTATCGAGAGCAACATCATCCAGTTCAAGGAAACTCTCAGAGAACAGGGTATCAAGGTCGATTCCGTGGAAGTTGCTGTTTCTGATTTCTCATTTACAAAAGATCAGGACGCAGAGAAGAACGGAGCTCACCAGAATGAGAGCAAGGGCAAGAGACATTTCACTCTTGAAGAGATCAACGAAAAGGTTGACGGAACGGATCTCAGAGCTCTGAGTTATATCGATGACGGTACAAGTACCGTAAACTATGTGGCCTGACGGAGGTAATCATGGCAGATAATTTACTGATCCAAAAAGTAATAGACGGAAAGATCGATAAGGTTGCCACAAAGACCACGAGCGAAGAAGTGGAAACAAGAGGTACATCCAATCTCGGAAAGGATGCTTTCTTACAGCTTCTTGTGGCGGAAATGCAGAATCAGGATCCTCTCGAGCCTTCCAGCAATACGGAATGGATCTCCCAATTGGCTACTTTCAGTCAGCTTGAGGAATTGCAGTCTTTAACCTCCACGGCCGAAAATTCACAGATCTTCTCACTTGTGGGAAAACAGGTCATTGTTACCACAGAAAGTCCCGCAGGGGGCAAACTCACAAAGTCGGGTATTGTGGATTACGTCACATATAACGGCGGAGAAGCAAAATTCAGCATAGACGGCAGCCTTTATTCAATGGAGAACCTTAATTCCGTTGTGGGTGAAAGCTACCATTATGATCAGAACAAGCCATCCGTTGTTAAGGTGGGAGAAAAGTACACCTTTGACGGTGACGCACCTCAGGATGTTCAGTTTGAAGTTAAACTCGGAAGTGATGTGGCGGAAGCCAAGAACGTGGCCCTTGCCATCGGAAATACTGTCCTTCCTTCGGATTATGTGATCCTTAACGGAAACACCGTTACCGTCAAGTCGGAACTCCTTCAGGAACTGGATCCGGGTGTATATAACTTCGATGTGGTATTTGACGACAGAAATTACACCACGGTAAAGAATGCTCTTTCCATCACGGTCTTCAATCCTCATCCCACCACAAAGGAACAGGGAAGCACGGAGACTCCCAAGAATGAAGGAACTTCTTCGGAAGGACAGAATGTATCCGGCAGCACAGGAACAAAAAAAGCCGATGACACTGCAAAAAGCAGCGGCAGCGTGAGCGGTGAAAAGGATGACGCGGCAGGAGTTGACAATTCCGCAAAGCATAATATGCAGCCCGGAGATCTTAAAGGATTTGACTATGATGCCGTCAGGACACTTTATCCCGAACTTACGGATGAAGAATTTGAGCATGAATACGGCTATCTTTTCCTTGATGATGAAGGTTGACGAAAGGATGCAAAATGGCACTTAACAATCTGAATTTCAATAACAATTATTCCATACAGCAGATGCAGGATATTCTTGCGGGCAACAGGAACAAAAATGTTGCAAACAAGGACAATGCACCTCTGGGAACGTCCTTTGAAGAGATCCTTGCCAGACAGAAAGAACAGACATCGGGTTTAAAGTTTTCGAAGCATGCATCGGAAAGACTCATAGACAGAGACATCGATATGACTGATGAACAGCTGGAAAGACTTGAAACCGGAGCAAAAAAAGCGGGGCTCAAGGGTATTAATGAATCCCTTGTAATGGTTGACGGCATGGCTTTCATTGTAAACATTAAGAACAATACGGTCATCACTGCGGTGGCGGGAGACGATGAAATGGTGTTTTCCAACATCGACGGAGCTGTAATTGCATAAATTTTTGTTTATAAATTAAAGAGTATAAGGATCTGTGCCGATAAATCTATACAAGAGACACAATTATTCAGTCGCCGGACCGACAGGAGGCGACGGTTTCCCCGAACGACAGAAGGGAAACATAAACTCAGGAGGTCTATTACTATGATGAGATCATTGTATTCCGGTGTATCCGGACTTAAAGTCCATCAGACCAAGATGGACGTCATCGGTAATAACATCTCAAACGTAAACACGGTTGGATTTAAGGCCAGCAGTGTTACTTTTGCCGATGTTCTTTACCAGAAATCTTCTTCCGCTACCGGACCCAATGCGGATGCAGGTTCTGCAGGACAGAACGCTATGCAGATCGGTCTCGGATCCACAGTTTCGTCTATCATGACATCTGTGAGCATCAACGGCGGATCCCAGAGAACAGATAACCCCTTCGATCTTATGATCGAAGGTGACGGCTTTTTCGTTGTCAATAACGGATCGGGAAATCTTTTCACCAAAGCAGGTTCCTTCACTGTTGACGCTGCGGGCACGCTTTGCAACGCAGACGGATATGCGGTAATGGGATGGCAGGTGGATCCCAACAACGAGACCCAGACAGTTGCAGATACAGTAAGTGCACTGAAGATCATGGCTCCTGAGAACATGTATTCTGCACCCGAAGCTACAGAGGCGGTTTATTTCTCGGGAAACATCGACAGCGCGGATACATCCTTTGATTCAGCAACGGGTAAGCTTACTGCATTTTCATTTTTTGACAAGCTTGGAAGAAGCTACACGGTCAACCTTCGTCTTACTCAGGCTCAGGACAACCAGACACTGTACAACGTTTCCGTTACGGATATCGTTGATTCCACAGGTAAGAGCATCCTTTCCACTTTCGATGAAGCAAACAATACTTATGTGGGTAATGCAGGTCTTTCACTTACGGTGGGCGGTCAGCAGTACACCTTCGACGTAAACCAGGATACGGGCGCCATCACGTCCACAAACAGTTTTATGCTGAAGTTTGACGGTTCTTCGGGTAAGTTCTCTTATGTAAACTTTGATGAGAACGTAGACCTTGATGCCAACGATTATCCTTCCATCAATTTCCAGCTTGCTACCACGGATACAGCGGGAGATCCTTTCCCGGTGGGCGGTATAGACGTTGACTTTTCATCTCTTACCATGTTTGCCAATTCGGGATCCACATCCATCGCATATACAAAGGGCGCTCTGGACGGAACCAAGGCAGGAAGAACTTCCGGAAACATGACAGGTTGCTCCGTGGACAGCAACGGACTGATCTTTGGTGTATACGATAACGGTGTTTCAAGGCTTTTGGGACAGGTTGTGGTTGCACAGTTCGCAAATGCCGCAGGTCTTGAGGCTGTGGGCGGAAGCCTTTTTGCAACGACTCAGAACTCCGGTGAATTTGACGGCATCGGAAAGACTGTTGCGGAAGCAGGCGGAAAGTTCTCCACAGGTGTTCTCGAAATGTCAAACGTTGACCTTGCTACCGAATTCACAAATATGATCACCACACAGCGCGGTTTTCAGGCAAACTCCAGGATCATCACCACATCCGATACATTGCTGGAAGAATTGATCAATCTGAAGAGATAATAGGTAAATAGCAAAACTTAAGGGGCGGCATAAGATCTATGCCGCCCTGTTAGCCTATCGGGATTATAAAGGAGTTTTCTTATGATCGAACTAACAAGATTAAATGACAGAAAGTTTACTTTGAACTCCGACCTTATCGAAACGATAGAAGAAGTTCCTGACACATCCATCACTCTTACCACCGGAAAAAAGATCATGGTAAAGGAGAGCAGGGTGGAAGTGAAAAAGCTTGTGACGGAGTACAAAAAGGAAATATTTACACAAAACAAGATGTAGTATTTTTTCAAAAAAATCTTTGTTACATCTTGTGGTTTCATGGGTTTTTTAGTATAATCTTTAGAGTTGATAACTATGGGAAGAAAGGTTTGGTGTAGGTTTTGGATATAGCTTCCATTCTTGGATTGGTGCTTGCAATCCTGTTCGTACTGATCTCAATTTCATTGGGCGATGCCGGCGTTGCCAGTATTATGGCCTTCCTTGATGCACCCTCCGCGATGATCACTTATGGCGGTGCTTTTGCGGTATCTCTTGTTATGAGTTCGGATATCAAGGGCTTTATCAACGGACTCAAATCCATCAAGCTCATTCTCAAACCCGTAAATTACAATGAGGAAGAGATCATCAAGCAGATCATAGATCTTTCCAACGTTGCCCGTAAAGAAGGACTTCTTGCTCTTGAAGAAGCCGCCAACAATTCCATTGAAGACGAATTCATCAAAAAAGGTATCCTTCTCATCGTAGACGGTACCGACCCTGAATTTGTCCGCAGCATTCTTGAAACCGAATTAACCTGTATAGGTGACAGACACAAGACCAATATAGCGTTCTGGGAAAACCTGGCAAGCATGGGCCCTGCATGGGGCATGATCGGAACTCTCGTAGGACTCATCAACATGCTTGGTAACTTGTCAGACATCAACTCCGTAGGTCCTAACATGGCCATCGCCCTTGTTACCACATTCTACGGTTCACTCCTTGCAAACTGGATGTGTATTCCTGTTTCTACAAAGCTTAAATCCAATGACGTGGCAGAGATCATGGCTAAGAATATTGTTGTCGAAGGACTTCTTTCCATCCAGGCAGGTGAAAACCCCAGGATCATCGAAGAGAAACTTAAGTCTTTCATATCACCCGAACGCAGACAGGCCATGGCAGGAAATGAAGGCGGAGAGGAAGGCGGTGAATAGCTTTGAAGAAAAAACCGGAAGAACCGCCGAAAGGTTCCCCCGCGTGGATGGCGACCTTTTCGGATCTGATGAACCTTCTGCTTTGCTTCTTCGTTTTGCTTTTCTCCATGTCTTCAGTTGATGAGAGCAAAGCCGAAGCAATGCTTAAATCGCTGCAGGATACTTTCTCAATCTTCAGCGGAGGCGGTTCCTCATTTGAAGACGGGATCCTGATCTCAAGCGGTGCAACACAGCTCAGTAATCTGGATGAGTTCTACAACACCACAGGTAAAACCGATGACGGACAGTCTGTGGACAATGTAGATGATAACGAAGCCGGAGCCGAGAACATCGGTGACGGTTACAATGATGCTCCCATGGGCGAAGACAATGACAATCTGGAGCATCAGGGTGAAGACAGTCAGCACGTTCCCACAACGGATAACCCTAAGCAAGGCGCTTCCGGACTTGATTCTCCGGATAATTCCGGTGAGGAACTGACGGCGGAAAAGCTTGCAGCCATTGCCGAGGCCAACGAAAGAGAAAACAACAAGGCTGAGTCTACGGTCATGTATGAAGAGATCGTCGGACTTCTTGAAAAGTCCAAGATCCTGGACGATCTTGACATCAAGATCGATTCCGAAACCTATCAATACATACAGATAGAGATCAGCGGCGCGGTGCTTTTCGACGCCGGGAAAGATACAGTAAAGGAAGAAGCTCTTCCCATTCTTTCCAGAGTGGGCAGTATCCTTAAGCAGTACAGGGATTACAAGATAGAAGTTATCGGACACACCGACAACACTCCCACAAATGTTGAATTTTTTGCAAACAATGATATTCTTTCAGCCTGCAGAGCCATCTCCGTGGCTACGTATCTTGCGGAAGACAAAGGCATAGGATGGAACAATATCTATTATGCCGGCCGCGGATCTCACGAACCTGTTGCCGATAACGGTACCGCCGAAGGCAGAGCACAGAACAGAAGAGTAGAGATACGTTTATATAATCAAAGAAGTTCAAATTAATTTTTGGAGGCATCATGAAAAAGAACATTCTTGCAATTGCAATTCTTGCAGCTGTAATAGCAAACATCATACTTTCGGCTGTTGTACTTTTTTCGGTCGTACCGGCTGCAAATAATGCAAACAAGCTGGTGGAGAAGGTGGTAAAGACCATCAATCTTGAACTGGAGAATCCCAGCGCTGCCACCTATGCCAAGGTACCTCTTAAAAACAGAAAAACCTACGAGATAGGAAAGGGCATTACCGTCAATCTCAAAAAAGCCGAAGGTGAGGTCAAGAACCGTTACGCTTTGATCGACTGGTCCATTATCCTGAATTCCGAAGCAGCGGATTATAAAGATGTATCGGCAAATCTTTCCGAGTATTACGCAGTACTCAACGATCATCTTGTAAGCCTTGTGAAGGCTTATACTGCCGATAATCTGGACGAAGAAGAGATCAAGAGACAGATGCTCTCGTATTGCAGAACCTACTTCAGAAGTTCCGATACCGGTGTGGACGACGAACTTGTGGTTGCCATCACTCTTTACCCCGTGATCCAGTGATATCGGATCTTGGGAAGCGTTTTATTCGATCCGACTTAAGTTTAAAAAACCTATAAGAAAAGGGATAACATATGGGAGACGTACTTTCCCAAAAAGAAATAGATGACCTGCTGAAAGCCTTTTCGACAGGTGAGATCGATGCCGAGGAATTTAAGGAGACCAAAGATGTTGTAGTCAAGAACTACGACTTCTCCAGACCTTCAAAGTTCTCAAAAGAGCATTTAAGAACACTGGAGATCATTTTTGAACATTTCGGACGTCTTCTTTCTACACATTTCCCCGCATACTTGCGTACCAATGCGCAGATCGAGGTTGTAAACTCCGAAGCGATCATATACGCCGAGTTTACCAACGCTCTTTCCAATCCGGTACTTTTGGGCATGATCGACTTCGATCCTTTGGAAGGAAACATCATCATCGAACTTTCCGAGAACATCGGTTTTGCCGTTGTTGACAGAATGTTGGGAGGGGCGGGACTTCCTCTTGAGAAGAGCCGTGATTTCACCGAGATCGAGCGAACGATCCTTGAAAGAATCTTCGTAATGATCACGAACCAGCTGGCAGAGCCTTGGAGCAACGTTGTGGAACTTTCACCCAACTTCACCAGGATAGAGACAAACTCTCAGTTTGCGCAGTTTATCAGCCCCAATGAAATGATCGCCCTCATCACCATGAGCATCAAGATCGGTACTGTTGAAGGTCTGATGAACGTATGTATTCCTTATTCAGTCATAGAACCTGTTATTGATAAGTTGAACACCAAATACTGGTATTCAACCATGCAGGAAAAAAATGACGACATTTACAAGGGCTTCATCGAAAACGCCATCGCCAAAGCCCGCATTCCTGTTAAGGCCGTTCTCGGCAGAAGTGTTATCTCTGTCAATGATTATATTAATATGGCAAAGGGCGACATCATTAAACTTGACAAAAAAGTATCCGATGAATTAGATATATACGTCGGTAATATTTACAAATTTACGGCGCTTGCCGGCGAATCTTCTGATTCATATGCTATCAAGATCGCTTCCGTTATTAAGGAGGAATAAATATGGATGGATTATTGTCACAGGAAGAAATTAATGCATTGTTTAATGCAACCGATGATGATACAACCGAAGAAAAAGACAATGCAGCAGCTTCCGCAGGGAATGCTGAGATATTGTCAAATGAAGAAAAAGATGCTATAGGCGAGATCTCCAACATTTCCATGGGCAGTTCCGCAACGACGCTTGCGGCTCTTGTGAACCAGAAGGTAGACATTTCGACTCCTTCTGTTTCCGTAGTGAATTGGGAACAGCTGGTCAACTCCTATGACAAGCCCTGCATTTTCATTCAGATCCTTTACAAAGAGGGGCTTGACGGAAACAACATTCTCATCCTTAAGGAAAATGATGTTAAGGTCATTGCAGACCTGATGATGGGCGGAGACGGTACAAACACTGCCGGAGATCTTTCGGATCTTCATCTCAGTGCCATCAGTGAGGCTATGAACCAGATGATGGGTTCCGCATCCACATCCATTTCTTCGATGATCGAAGCGAAGGTGGACATTACACCTCCGGATGCTACATTTATTGATATGACAAATGTAGAAGATGCAGGAAAGATCGCATCATTCCTTACAAAGGATTTCGTTAAAGTGTCTTTCAAGATGACCGTAGGAGATCTTGTGGACAGTGAACTGATGCAGCTTTATCCCGTTGAATTTGCACATAATCTTTATCGCAAATTTGTGGGCGGAGACGAGCCTGCTCCGGCAGCAGCTCCCGAACCTACACCTGCTGCAAGTACACCCACACAGCCTCAGAGTGCTCCCCAGGCAGCAGCCGCACCCAATCAGAACATGGCAGGCATGGGCATGGGTATGGGTATGGGACAGCAGCCCGGTATGATGCCGAACCAGGGTATGATGGGATACGGCATGGGTATGATGCCTCAGCAGATGCAGATGCCTCAGATGGGGTTTGCTATGCCTCCTCAGCAGGAAGTAAATGTTGCTCCTGCACAGTTCCAGCCTTTCATGCAGGTTCAGTCGCCCCTTCTTCAGACGGAGAATATCGACCTTCTCCTTGATGTGCCGTTGGAGGTTTCCGTTGAACTGGGTCGTACCAGCAGAACCATCAGAGAGATCCTTGATTTTGCTCCCGGTACTGTTGTTGAACTTAACCGCCTGGCAGGTGAACCCATCGACGTTCTTGTTAACGGAAAGTACGTTGCAAAGGGCGAAGTTGTGGTTATCGGTGAATCTTTCGGTATCAGGATCACTGAGGTTATAAAGTAAAAAAAGGATAAAATACCATATTTGATTATCTTTTGTTGGAGTTTTATGTTATAATTAGGTAACATAATATTTTCAAACAATATTGAGATAGGAGTGAAGATTATGGCTAAGAGTATTTTGATTTGCGACGACGCGGCATTTATGAGAATGATGATTAAAGACATCCTTACAAAGAACGGCTATGATATTGCCGGCGAAGCTGAAAATGGGGCCGTTGCAGTAGACAAGTATTCCGAGACAAAACCCGATCTTGTAATGATGGATATCACAATGCCCGAGAAGGACGGTATTCAGGCTCTGAAGGAGATCCGTGCCAAAGATGGCGGCGCCAACATCATCATGTGTTCCGCTATGGGTCAGCAGGCAATGGTTATCGAGTCTATTCAGGCAGGAGCAAAAGACTTTATCGTTAAGCCTTTCCAGGCAGACAGAGTTCTTGAGGCAGTCAGAAAAGTAATCGGTTAATTATGCTGAACCTTTGTTCTTATTCCTTAATCGCTTCGAATTCAACGGTTCTTCCGGGAATCAAATCCTCCGGTCGCAACCTGCTTGAGTTCCTTGGCATTATATTAATTTTCATCATTGTCCTTGTTGCCTGTTGGCTCACTACGAGGTTTGTTGCTTCGAAGCAGCTTAGCGGGAAAAACACGGGCAATTTTGAGGTTATGGAAACGTATGCCATTGCCAGGGATCGTTACCTGCAACTGGTACGTATCGGAACAAAGTATTATGCCTTGGCGATCAGCAAAGATAATATCAATACCATATGCGAAGTCCCGGAAGAAGATCTGGTTCTTGAGAAAAAGGGCGACAGTGCATTGACAAACGGGTTCTCTAATGTACTTTCAAACTTCTTAAAGAAACACAACAGTAATGATCTTCCCGAGGATAAAGATAATAGTATTCAATAGATTATACACAAAAATTTACTAAGGTTATTGGGCTATGAAGAAGTTCTTGGACAATTATAAAAAGCTTTTGTTTTTTGTAATTGTCGGTTCGGTTCTTACAATAACCTCTATTTTCATTTCTAAAAGTGAAAAAATTTTCGCTTCCCAGACGGGAGAGCAGGGAACATCAGCATCCGAGAATGAGGGCAACAAGGGATCCGGAATCGATATCAACGGAAGACTCGGGGATCTTGGAATATCAATTACGACAAATAACGATGAAAATGACGCTAATAACGGACTGTCTACCACCTTAAGGATTCTCATCCTTCTGACCGTTATTTCACTGGCTCCTTCCATAATCATTATGGTCACGAGCTTTATGCGCATTCTCATCGTTTTTCATTTTGTAAGAGGCGCTCTGGGAATGCAGACCACACCTCCCAATCAGGTTCTTATCGGTCTTGCGCTGTTTCTGACTGTCTTCATCATGGAGCCGGTATTTGTTCAGATAAACGATACGGCTCTGAAACCTCTCGAGGCCAACGAGATCACCTATGAGGAAGCCATCGATTTGGGAATGGAGCCTTTGAGGCAGTTCATGTTCAAACAGATCAGAAACGAAAAGGATCTTTCGCTTTTTTGCAACCTTGCGGGAATAGAGACTGTAGAGAGCCTTGATGATATTCCCACATATGTTCTCATTCCTTCATTTATCATCAGTGAGTTGAGAATAGCCTTTTATATGGGCTTTATCATTTATATTCCTTTTTTGGTCATGGACATGGTGGTTTCCGCCACACTTATGTCAATGGGTATGATGATGCTTCCGCCTACAACGATCTCGACTCCTTTTAAGATCCTGCTTTTTATTATTGTGGACGGATGGTCTCTGGTTATTGAACAGCTTGTATTGACCTTCTATTAGCGGAGGTGTTGTATGGCAACCTTTTCGCTTGAACATTTGGAGGTTTTCCTTTGCGTAATGGCAAGGATTACAGGCTTTGTGTATTCCGCGCCTTTCTTTTCTCTGAGAAATGTACCTCAGAGGGCAAAGGTGCTTTTATCCATAGCGATATCCATTATAGTTTATATGTCTGCGGGCATAGAAAGCATAGAGTATTACGGTGTGATCGAATATGCCGGGATCATCTTTAAAGAAGTTATCTGTGGACTGATCCTCGGGCTTTTTGCCACCCTTGCCAATTACATTCTGTCCATGGCCGGACAGATGATGGACATGGAGATCGGTTTTTCGAACATACAGGAGTTTGATCCCACATCAAACCTTAATATCACCATCAGCAGTACTTTTTTTTCATATGCGGTCACGCTCATGATGATAGTTACGGACATGCATCTCCTGATACTAAAGGCTTTGATCGATACTTTTGACCTGATCCCTGCGGGCCATGTGCATGTTTCAGGCAGCATTTTTACTGCATTTTCCAATTTTATACTGGAGTATATGATCATTGCTTTCAGAATTATACTTCCCATATTTGCTTCAATACTCATTGTTAATACACTGTTGGGTATTCTGGCAAAAGTTGCTCCCCAGATGAACATGTTTGTCATCGGTTTTCAGCTGAAGATCTTTGTGGGACTGACTGTATTGATCATCATGATGATGTTTTTACCGAGCATTTCGGACTTTATATTTAACAGAATGATATACTACATCAGGGACGCGATCCCGTATTTGACGGAGGGAGGGGTATAAATGTCAGAACAATTGCTTATGGACATATTTTCGCAGGCTCTTGTGATCGTACTGAAGGTTGCGGCACCCCTTTTGCTGGTGTCTCTGGCCATAGGACTCATAGTCAGTCTCTTTCAGACACTGACGTCCATTCAGGAATCGACCCTTACCTTTGTTCCCAAACTTTTGGGGGTATTCGTGGTGCTGATGCTGGCAGGAGCATGGATACTAAAAAACATGGAAGAGTTTACACGGGAGATCTTCATTTTTTCGAATTATATATAATTGCCTATGATCACAGCTGAGGAATATACAAAGCTGAATAATATGAGATTCCTGCTTCCCATGAACCTGCAGTTCTTTGCGGACGACAGCGGAGGCGGCGAAAAAACGGAAGAGCCCACAGCCAAGAGACTGGAGGACGCCAGAAAAGAAGGACAGGTCGGAAAAAGTCAGGAACTGGTTACGGCCGGAATGCTTTTTGCGTTATTTCTGTCCGTTAAAGTTTTTTCGGGTTTCATCGTAGATAATCTCATGAAAGCATTTCCCGAGATCTACGGTTCCATGCATGCTTATGTTGTGGAAGAGCCGAACATCGGTTATCCCATTGCGGTGGTAAGGACCGGCATGGTAAGGATATTGCTTGCATGCCTTCCCATATTTGTTCTGGCCGTATTTATGGCGCTGGGAGTGAATTTGTTGCAGGTAAAGTGGAAACCCACCGCAAAGCCTCTGCAGCCCAAACTCAGCAAGATCAGTCCTCTCAGAGGACTTAAGAGGATGTTTTCCCTTGATAAGCTTTTCGATCTCGGAAAAGCCATCATCAAGATAGTTCTCATTACTTACATTGCTTACAACGGCATCATCAAGGATGTTGATAAGATAAAGATCATTTACGAACTTGAACTTTGGCCGGCTGTTACCTACATCTGCAACCTGATCATCAATATCGGACTTAAGATCGCCGCGATCTACCTGATCGTCGGTTTTGCGGATTTCCTTTATCATAAATGGAAATTCCATAAAGATATGAAGATGACCAAGCAGGAAGTCAAGGATGAATTCAAACAGCAGGAAGGCGATCCTCAGGTCAAGGGCAAGATCAAGAGCAAGATGCGTGAAGCTTCCCAGAGAAGAATGATGCAAAAAGTACCGGAAGCGGATGTTGTCATCACCAACCCTACGCATTTTGCCTGCGCCATCCGCTATGATAAAGAAGTTTCCAAGGCTCCCGTGCTTATTGCGAAGGGTGCCGATTATCTGGCTCAAAAGATCAAGGATGCGGCAAAGGAGAACAAGATCCCCATTGTGGAGAACAAAGCTCTTGCCAGAATGCTGTATTACAATGTAGACCTTGATTCCGAGATACCCGAAGAGCTTTACCAGATGACTGCGGAAGTTCTCGCATACGTTTACGGGCTCAAGTCCTAAACAATGAAAGATTATTTGAAACGAAAGGCATGCACATTATATGAAAAAAAATGATATTTTTATAGGCATTTACATATTGTGCGCCATCGTCTTCATGATCGTCCCACTGCCTTCTTTTTTGTTGGATATGCTCATGGCATTCAACATTGCGGTAGCTTTCGTTATCCTTTTTACGGCATTGTTTTCAACGGATGTGCTCCAGATGTCCGCATTTCCCACGATGCTGCTGTTCACTACCATATTCAGGATCTCCCTGAATATTTCTTCCACAAGGCTCATCCTTTCCAAAGGTAAGGCAGGAGCAGTGGTAGAAGCTTTCGGACAGTTCGTGGGCGGCGGTAACATCGTCATCGGAGCCATCGTCTTCATAATTTTGATCATCGTTCAGTTCATGGTCATCAACAAAGGTTCCGAGCGAGTTGCGGAAGTATCCGCAAGGTTTACTCTGGATGCCATGCCAGGTAAGCAGATGGCCATCGATGCGGACCTGAACACAGGAGCCATTACGGACAAAGAGGCTCAGGCAAGAAGAAAAAAGATACAGGATGAATCCACTTTTTTCGGAGCCATGGACGGTGCCACGAAGTACGTTAAAGGAGATGCCACTGCGGGCCTTCTCATCACCATGATCAACATGGTGGGCGGTCTTGTGACAGGTATGCTCTTTCTGAACATGGACGCTACAACGGCGCTCAACAACTATGCTTTGCTTACCATCGGTGACGGACTTGTTTCCCAGATACCGTCCCTTATCATTTCCCTTTCCACAGGTATCGTGGTAACCAAAGTGTCTTCCGAGACAGATACGGGAGACATGCTGGTTGGACAGTTGTTCTCCATACCCAAGGTCTTGTATATCGTCGGCGGAGCCATGGTGGTGCTGGGACTTTTTACCAAACTTCCCACATTGATCTTTGCAGTGTACGGAGTTTCCTTCGTTCTGGCTGCCCGTGGCATACAGAGCAAGATCGAAGTTGCCAAGGTGGAGAACGAAGTTTCGGAAGTGGACACCAGCGCGGAAGAGATCAGAAAGCCGGAGAATGTTGTTCAGCTTCTTAATGTGGATTCCATTGAACTTGAGTTCGGTTACGGTATCATTCCTTTGGCTGATGCAAACCAGGGCGGAGATCTTCTGGACAGAGTTGTTCTTATACGTCGTCAGATCGCACTGGAATTCGGCTGCGTTGTTCCCACAATACGTATGAGGGATAACATCCAGTTGAATCCCAACCAATATATTATAAAGATCAAAGGCATACAGGTATCTGACGGAGAGATCCTGTTTGACCACTATATGGCTATGAATCCCGGGTATGTGGAGGAAGAGATCACGGGTATCCCCACCTTCGAGCCTTCTTTCCATCTTCCCGCTATCTGGATCACGGAAAGCCAGAGAGAAAGAGCGGAATCCTTCGGTTACACCGTTGTGGATCCGCCTTCCATCATTGCCACTCATCTTACGGAAGTCATCAAACAGCATCTGGATGAACTTCTTACCCGTCACGATGTACAGAACCTTGTCAACAACCTGCAGGAGAACAATGCTACGGTTGTTACCGAACTCATTCCGAAACTCATGGGTATCGGCGAAGTTCAGAAGGTGCTGCAGAATCTTCTCAGGGAAGGCATATCCATCAGGGATCTCGTTACCATATTCGAGACTCTTGCGGATTATGCAGCTACAACAAGAGATACGGATGTGCTTACGGAATATGTACGTCAGAGTCCCAGCATAAAACGTTTTATATCCACAAAGTATTTTCCTGCAAATATGCAGACCAATGTTGTTACCCTTGATCCCAAGATCGAGCAAGAGATCATGAACTCCGTAAAACAGACGGAGCAGGGCTCTTACATAGCAATCGATCCGGAAAAGAATCAGAGGATCATGAAGTCTGTTAAGGAAGAGGTGGAAAAACTGGAGAATCTCGGCGGAAATCCCATCATTATCACTTCGCCCATTGTCCGTATGTACTTTAAGAGAATGACAAAAGATTATTTTAACGATCTCATCGTGATCTCCTACAATGAGATCGAATCAAACGTAGAAATACAATCTGTAGGGATGGTGACTATCTGAAATGCTGATAAAAAAATACGTGGCGCCGACCGAGCAGGAAGCTTTGGAAAAAGCGAAAGCGGAACTCGGTAAGGACGTTATAATCACACATATCACTACCGTCAAACCGAAGGGGCTGTTTAAGCTTTTTAAGAGCGGTTCGGTGGAAGTGACGGCTTCTGTTGAAACGGAGACGGATTTTCAAAAGAAAAATGCCAATATCGCAGCAAGAGCCACTGCAAATGCCTATGCCAAGAACGCCAATGATTTTGCGAAGGCGGCAAAGAGCAGCGGTTTTGATGCGGTCCTTCCAAAGGAAGAGGAAAAGACTTTCCCCATAGAGCAGGTGCTGGACAGTCTCCAGAACATTTTGGACAAACAGACCACCAAGGATAATGTTTCCCAGGAAGCGGTGAACCGTGTGGAGCCTGAGGAAAAGCCCGAAAGTCCTTCAATGACCTGTATAAAGATGGTCTACAATAAGCTGCTGGCCAATGAGGTGGAAGAAGTATATGCCAATAAACTCATTGCTGAGATCGAATCCGTTATCAAACCGGATTCAGATGTGAAGAGCGTGCTTTCAAACATTTACCAGAAGCTGGTGCTGAAGCTTGGACAGACACAGACCATCAAGATAACGGAAGGAAAGACAAGATTCATTTTCTTCATAGGACCTACCGGAGTGGGAAAGACCACAACCATCGCAAAACTTGCCTCCAGCCTCAAACTGGGACTCAAGGCAAAGGTTGCCCTTTTTACCGCAGACACTTACAGGCTTGCAGCCATCGATCAGTTGAGGAGCTATGCTTCCATTCTCAATATACCGTTAAAAGTCATTTATTCCGAAGCAGAAATGAAGGAAGCCATGGAAGATTTTTCGGGATATGATGCGGTACTCATCGATACGGCGGGGAGGACCCTGAAAAACAAAGAACAGAGAGATGATATCGAAAAACTCATCTTCTCCGTTCCGGAGGAAAAAAGGGATGTTTATCTCGTTCTTTCCGCCACTACAAAATACAAAGATCTGGTAACGATCACCGAAGGCTATTCGGAGATTTCTGCCTATAATCTTATATTCACAAAACTTGACGAAACAGATTGCATAGGGAATATTTTGAATGTAAGAATGCTGACAGATGCGCCTTTGTCTTATTCCACAAACGGGCAAAACGTACCTGATGACATCAGCAGGATCAATCCTCAGAGTATTGCGAAGCAGTTGCTGGGAGGGGTTGAATGATGGATCAGGCTACAAGTTTAAGAAAAATGGTATCTGAAAGCGAGGAGAAACTTTCCGCAAGAGTGATCACTGTCACCAGCGGAAAGGGAGGAGTAGGTAAGTCGAGCATATCTCTCAATCTTGCCATCTGCCTCAGCAGAATGGGACAGAGAGTGGTGCTCCTTGATGCGGACTTTGGTCTCGCAAATATTGAAGTTATGCTGGGTGTAAGACCGAAAGCCAATCTTGCGGATCTTATGTTCAGGGGAAAAGATCTTAAGGACATCATTATGGATGGTCCTGAAGGCATCAAGTTCATATCCGGCGGTTCCGGTATCCAGGAACTGGCAAGGATGAACCGTGAACAGTGCCTGTATCTCACAAAGAAGCTTGTGGAACTTGACGAGCTTGCGGATGTGATAGTCATAGATACGGGAGCAGGGATCTCCGACAGTGTTCTGGAGTTTGTGGCATCCTCCAATGAGGTTCTGCTGGTTGCAACTCCTGAACCCACATCCATTACGGATGCATATGCGCTTCTTAAAGCTTTGAACCGCAAATCGGAGTTTTCCAAAAGCTCGACAACAATTAAAATGGTCGCCAACAAAGTAAGAAGTGAGGACGAGGGGAAGAATGTCCTTTACGAAAATATGAAAAATGTTGTCGATCGCTTCCTTAATATTTCTCTTGAATTTCTGGGGGCTATACCTCAGGATGATCAGGTTTCAAAGGCTGTTATGAAACAGATGCCGGTTACCATCTGTGCTCCCAATTGCGGGGCATCGAAGGCGATCGAAGGAATGGCAAAGGAACTCTTGAATGACGGAGAGGTTATCGATACTCCCCCGGAAGAGAGAGGCATCAGTCTGTTGTTCTCCAACTTAATAAGGAATAAATTCAAGAAGAAACAATAAAGGCAAAATATAACTCTTTACGGAGGTGTAAATGCCAAAAATAGTTTTTGAAACAGGCAACAAAGTTAATCTGACGCTTATAAAGAGGGGCAATATTTTCTCCGTCAAACCTGTTGAGGATACGGTTTACAGCTGTTCGATACTCCATGTTATATCGGAAAAACAGCTGGTTATTTCCGTACCGCTCATCGGCAATACATTACTTTCGATGACGGTTAATGATATTTATTCGATACAGTTCTTCACAAAGCATGGGCTTTATCAGAGCAAATGTGTGGTATCGGAAAAGGGAAAAGATGGACATATTGCTACGGTAACTGTCAAATTGATCTCAAATCTCGAGAGGAATCAGAGACGAGAGTACTTCAGACTCGATTGCAGGATCGGTCTTAAATGGGCAAAACTTACGGAAACGCAGGTCAAGCTCTATAATGACCTGAAAAATGCAGTTACGGATGGCAGAAAGAGGATAATTAAAGAACAGCTCAAGATGGAAGAGATCACATACGGAAATGCCTTGATGATGGATATCAGCGGCGGCGGTATGAGATTCAATTCCACAGCGGAGCTGGAGAAAGATGACACACTTCTCCTGATCCCGGATATACCCGATATTGTCACTTCGATACCTTACCTCATGGGCAGGGTAGTACTTACAAGACCGCTGGAAGCTAAGAATGCAAGCTATGAAAACAAAATAAAGTTTATTAACATTTCAAGTGAAGAACGTGAAAAAATCATAACCTATATCTTTGCAGTGGAACGTGAAAAAATGCGTACAGACTAGTGCTTGCGCGGATTTCACACTTGTTAAGGAGTGGTGAGAACAGAGCATGGATAAAAAGAGAATACTGATTGTTGATGACTCTGCACTCATGAGAAGGATGGAATCTGATATAATTAACTCCGACAACAGGTTTTGCGTAGTCGGAACTTGCATGAACGGTCTCGAAGCTTATGACAGAGTCATAAAAGCACCGCAGGATTACGATCTTATCATTTGCGACATTAACCTTCCCAAAATGACAGGACTTGAATTCCTTGCAGCTCTGGGAAAAGATAAGATCAATGTGAGCGTCATTATCATCAGTGCGTTGACATCCATAGACAGCAAAGAGACCATTCAAGCACTTCAGCTTGGAGCTTTTGATTGTATCAAGAAACCGGAAAGCTTTGCTGAAGTAATGGGCGATTCCTTCAGGAAGAACGTTCTTGATAAGGTCGCTCTTGCTACCAGAACAGACAGTCGTTTGCTGACCGATATACCAAAGGAAAGTGAGACTCAGACTCGCAGACCGGAATCCGGGAACATACCCGAAACACCCAAAGGTCCACGGGATCTGTCGCATGTGGTTTCACCCATGAATCCTCGTGAGATACTGGCTAATATCACAGCCCGGAAGAAACCTCACAAAACGGTATCGGCCAACGCAAAAAAGCTTGTTCTGATCGCATCTTCCACAGGCGGACCTAAAGCACTACAGGAAGTAATACCTTTTCTGCCCAAAAATATTAACGCACCCGTTTTGATCGTTCAGCATATGGCTGAAGGTTTCACCGGCTCACTTGCCAACCGGCTTGATCAGGAAAGTCAGATCCATGTTGTTGAAGCGGAACACGGGGCAAAGATCGCAAAAGGGATTGTCTACATCGCAAAGGGCGGTGCTCAGATGAGATTAAGAAAGACAGGTATGGATTATACCATTGAGCTTAATTCGGAAGAGCCTGCAAGAAATGCCCTGAAGCCTTGTGCGGATATCCTTTTCGAATCTATTGCGGGAATGGACTTTGATGACATTATCTGCTGCGTTATGACAGGAATGGGCGGCGACGGCACGATGGGCATAAATGCTTTAGCCGAGAAAAACAATATTTATGTAATTGCTCAGGATGAACCCACTTCAACAGTTTACGGAATGCCAAAGGTTGTTTTTGAATCGGGCCTTACGGACATCGTTAAACCGTTGGGACAACTTGCACAGGAAATAATAAAAAGTACGGGGGTACAAGATCATGGATGTTAGTCAATATCTCGAAATCTTTATCGACGAAACAAAAGAACACCTTCAAAGCCTGAACGAGCAGTTGCTTGTTCTTGAAAAAGAGCCGGAAAATGCGGATACCATTAATGAGATCTTCCGTGCGGCACATTCACTTAAGGGAATGGCCGGAACCATGGGTTACAAGATCATGCAGGAAGTTACCCATAAATGGGAAGACGTTTTCTCCGAAGTAAGAAACGGAAAGATGAAAGTCACTCCCGATCTTGTGGATGTTCTCTTTAAAGGCTTGGATAAGCTGGAGACGATTCTCGATAATATCATAAATGCCGGAAACGAAGGCGATGACAAGTGCGAAGAACTCATCGCTCAGTTGATCGGTTTCGTAAACGGCGGCGGTGCGGCACCTGCTGCGGCAGCTCCTGCGGCTGCACCCAAGAAGAAAGCTCCCGCCAAGACAGCAGCCCCTGCAGAACCTGCTGCAGTTGCTACAGAGACGAAGAGCGAAGATTCTTCAAAAGAAAAATTCAGACAGTTCAAATATGCCGATTTCGAACAGCATGCCATCAACAAGGCTATCGATGAGGGCACAAATGCTTTCGGTATCACGGTTTATATCCAGGAATCCTGCCTGTTGAAGGCAGCCAGAGCATTCATGGTATTCAAGAAGTTGGAAGAGATGGGCACCATTGCTAAATCAGAGCCGGCTGTTCAGGATATCGAAGATGAGAGATTCGATCTTGATTTCTCTATGGTCTTCCTTACAAAGGAAGGTGCCGACAGAGTTAAACAGGCCATTATGAACGTTTCGGAAGTTGAATGTGCTTACGTTTCCGCTCTTTCAAAGGATGAAGTTGAATCTGCGACCATTAAGGAAGAGAGCGCCCAGACTGATTCCGGCGCAGCAGACGCTACAGCAACAGCAACCGAGAATAAGCCCACAGCAACTCAGAACGCAGCTGCAACGGCAGGTAAGCCTGTGGTTAACCGCTCCGTTCGTGTTGATATCGAAAAACTCGACGATCTGATGAACCTTGTATCCGAGCTCATCATTGCAAAGAACGGTCTCGTTTCTCTGAATGCTCAGCAGGATGAAGTAAACCATGCCGTAGGCAATGCTATGGGACCTCAGATCGAGTATTTGGAAAGGATCACCACAAACCTTCATCAGTCAGTCATGAAGGTTCGAATGGTACCTTTGGAGAGCGTATTCAACCGCTTCCCTCGTATGATCAGAGATGTCAGCAAGTCTCTTAACAAGAAGATCAATCTTGTTATCAGCGGTGAAGAGACAGAACTTGATCGTACAGTTATCGACGAGATCGGCGATCCTCTTACTCACTTGTTGAGAAATGCGGCAGACCACGGTATCGAGACTGCCGAAGAGAGAGCAAAGACAAACAAGCCCGAAGTCGGAACCATCAACCTCAACGCTTACCAGGAAGGCAACAACGTTGTTATCGAGGTTAAGGATGACGGTAATGGTATCGATGTAGAAAAGGTTAAGAGAAAGGCTATTGAAAAGGGCACCATCTCCAAGGAACAGTCTGAAGTTATGACTGATAAGGAGATCATCGACCTCCTTTTCAAACCCAGCTTCTCAACAGCCGAAAAGGTTTCGGAACTTTCCGGACGTGGCGTTGGTCTCGATGTTGTTAAGACTAACATCGAAAAACTCGGCGGTGATGTTGAGGTTCGTACGGTTCTTGGCGGCGGAAGTAATTTCATCGTCAGACTTCCTCTTACACTTGCCATTATTCAATCTCTCATGGTTGAGATCGGAACAGAGAAATATGCTATTCCTCTCGGAAGCATCCAGACCATCGAAGACATTCCCGTATCGGATCTTAAGTACGTTCAGTCCAGAGAAGTTATCCATCTTCGCGGCTCCGTTATTCCGATCATCCGTCTTAACCAGATCCTGGATATTGAGTCCACAAAGGGAGCCGATGACAATCTTACCGTTGTTATCGTGTCCAAGGGCGACAAACTTGCAGGCTTCGTAGTTGATAATCTTATCGGCCAGCAGGAGATCGTTATCAAGTCTATCGGTAAGTACATTGAAAGTCCGAAGATGATCAGTGGTGCAACGATCCTCGGCGACGGCGAAGTTGCGTTGATCCTCGACGTCAATACATTGGTTTAAGGAGGGATGAGTCATGGCAGAAGCAGTAGCAGCAAACAGCGTTGAATCCAAACAATACATTGTTGTTGTTCTCGGAAGCGAGCATTACGGTGTGGATATCAATTTCATCGACAACATTGTAAGAATGCAGTCCATTACAAGAGTTCCGAAGGTTCAGCCTTATTTCGAAGGCGTTATCAATCTGAGAGGTGAAGTTATTCCGGTAATGAGCCTCAGAAAGCGTTTCGGACTTGAACCCGATGAAGTTACGGGAAAGACAAGGATCCTCATCCTTAAGCCCGAAGCACAGGGTTCCATCGGTATCATTGTTGATTCCGTAAAAGAAGTTCTTACTCTTGCGAATGATAATATCGATAAGCCCAGCGCCAAGGGAATCGATGACGATAAGGCTAATTTCCTTACCGGTGTCGGAAAGAACGGCGATGAGCTGGTTTCAATCCTCAATATCATGGAAGTCATCCAGGATAAAGAAGAAGAAGAATAAGACAGGTTACCTGCCGGACCTCGTGTCCGGCAGGTAAAATTTAAACAAGGTCTCTGGTCAACATGAGACCCTATTGTTGTTTTTGAGGTTATATTATAGAAGAGATATACTTCCATAAAAGGGTTGTATTATGCGGAGGTTTTTATGGCAGAAGAACAAATGTTCGGTGACATGCAATTTGACGTTTTAAGGGAGATAGGCAATATTGGTTCCGGTCATGCGGCAACCGCACTTGCAAAAATGCTTGATATGAAGATCGATATCAAGGTTCCTCAGGCGGTTGTTTGTGACTTTAATTATCTTGTTCAGATGGTGGGCGGAGAAGAGAGACTTGTTATCGGTATCCTTCTTCAGCTTTCGGATGATGTTGAAGGAATGATGATGTATATCATGGATCTTCCTTCAGCCTATGCGCTTTTAAAGAGACTCATGTTTTCGGATCTTAAAGAAGAGGATCGTCTCTCTGAAATGCATATGTCTGCATTACAGGAGATCGGAAACATTATCACCGGCGCTTATCTTTCTTCACTTTCCGATCTTACAAGGCTCAAGATCAATGCCAGTGTACCTTATCTTTCAATTGATATGGCGGCAGCAATCCTTTCGGTTCCTGCCATTGAGTTCGGAAAACTCGGCGACAAGGCTGTTATGATCGAAACAGAATTCGATCTTGACGAAACTCAGGAATTAAACGGATATTTCCTTTTGATCCCCACTATGGATTCCTATTCAAAAATTATGACATCGTTGGGATTATAATTGTTTTTATGGAGCGCATATGGGAAAAATGATTAAGATCGGTATGGCCGATTTGTCGGTCTGCCTCCCACCGGATAATATTACAACGCTGGGACTCGGCTCTTGTATCGGTTGTGTCCTTTACGATCCCGTTTCCAAAGTCAGCGGAATGGTTCATGTAATGTTGCCCGATAGCACAAAAATAAGAAATAACGAAAACATTGCGAAGTTTGCCGACACCGGTGTTCAGGCCCTTTATGACAAGGTCATTGAAGCGGGTGCCACAAAGAGTCGTCTGATCGCCAAGATAGCAGGCGGAGCTCAGATGTTCGCTTTTAATACAGATAATGAAATGCTCAGGGTCGGCGAACGAAATGCAGAAGGCGTTGTCAATAAGTTAAATGAACTTAAGATACCTATTAAGAGTAGGGATACCGGCGGACATTTGGGTAGGACCATTGAATTTTATCCCGAAACCGGCGATCTTTTGATCAAATCAGTCGGTGTTCAACCTTACACTATATAGGAAGTGACCTATGAAGAACAGAATTGCGCTTATTATCATGCTTTTGGCAGGAACGGCTATAGCTTTTGCGTGTTTATTCAACAGGATACCACTGGGGCATTCGTTCCTGATCATTTCCGGTACATTATTATTTTTTTACATATTAGGCTTGATTATTAACGGAATAATCACTAAAATAAATACTGAAGCGGAAGCTCGCGCAAAAGCCCTTCTTAAACAAAAGAAGGAAGAAGAGGCGGCGCAAAAAGAACGTGAGAAGAAAAAGCCCGCAGCCAAGGAAGAAACGCCCGAGGACGGAGCTGAAGCCGCAGAGACTGTATCAGAAGAAACAGAGGAGCAACAATAGATATTGGGGAAATAGCATATGGGAGCAGAAGATAAGGAAAAACTGTGGGTGGAGTACACCAAGAATCCATCCCAGGCCTTACGTGAAAAATTAATATTATCATATGCCAATCTGGTAAAGATCGTTGCCGGTAAACTTAGTATTTATCTGGGCTATGCGGTTGAATACGACGATCTTGTGAGTTATGGTACCTTTGGTCTTATTGACGCCATTGATAAATTTGATTACGGTAAGGGCGTTAAATTTGAAACTTATGCCTCTTTGCGTATAAGAGGTGCTATTCTCGATCAGATCCGCAAAATGGACTGGTTGCCCAGAAGCGTCAGGCAGAAACAGAAGCAGATAGATGCTGCCTATTCAAAGATCGAAAGTGAGACGGGAAGACCTGCTACGGATTCGGAAATAGCCGGTGCTTTGGGCATCTCCACGGATGAACTTGACAGATGGCAGGCACAGACAAAGGCTTCGGGTCTGGTGTCTCTGGATGAATATATGGAAGAAGGAAGCGAAGCGGGGATCTCCAGCGTTATCGGAGGAAACTATGAAGGGTACGAACCCGGCGCATCCATGGACAAGGAAGCTATGAAAGCGGCTATAGTGGCTGCTTTGGAGGAACTTACCGACAAAGAAAAACAAGTCATTCTTCTTTACTATTATGAAGAAATGACTTTAAAAGAAATCAGTCTTGTGCTTGAAGTTTCGGAATCCCGCGTTTCACAGCTTCACACCAAGGCTATTCAGAAATTACGTGTTCAACTGGGAGCTAACATAGAACTGTTTTTCTGATACAGAGGATATTATGATAGATTATTGGGGAGGGCCTAATGGCTAAAAATGCTTTTTTCAGACTGAATGTAAAATCCGGAGGAACGTATCTGAGTCTCTATCCTGCAATTGAGGGTGGAAACTCGAATATTCTTGCGTCCGATGTGATCCTTTATCTCGACAAGATGCTCAAGTATCCCTACGACAAGGCTGCGGTTTCGGAACTTTTGGCAAAGCCTGTGCAGGGACTGAAGGAAATGCAGCTCACACCTGAGCAGATCAAGCCCATTGACGAGACGGTCATCGTTGAGATATCACAGGATAAATTTGCTGCTTATGCAAGGTTTTACCCTGCAATGGAAGGCGGGAAGATGCTTACCCATGATTCCATTGTTCAGGAATTGGTAAAAGCAGGCGTCAAATACGGTGTTGACAATGAGATGATAGACAATTTCCTTGGAAATCGTGTTTATCTTCAGAGATATCAGCTGGCTGCGGCTACTCTCCAGGTTGAGGGTTCCGAAGCCGAGATCAAGTATTTCTTTAATACCGATCTTACCATGAAACCCAAGATGAATGAAGACGGAAGCGTAGACTTCCATCATCTTGATATGATCAGTCCCGTTACACAGGGACAGCTTCTTGCGGAACTCAAGCCCGCCGATATGGGTAAGCCGGGTATTGATGTCTGCGGAAAACTTTTGAAACAGACCAAAGTTCGCTCTAAGATCCTTCGTGTGGGAAAAAACATCAAACTTTCCGAGGACGGATTGAGAGCTTATTCCGAGATCAACGGTCACGCATCCCTTGAAGGGGATATGATCTTCGTTTCCAATACTTATGAAGTGCCCGCCAATGTGGATGCTTCCACAGGCGATATCGAATATGAAGGAGATGTTCTCGTAAAAGGAAACGTAAACACGGGTTATTCCGTCAAAGCCAAGGGAGATATCATTGTTGAAGGCGTAGTTGAAGGCGCGTTTTTAAGTGCCGGCGGAAACATTGTCCTTAAGCGCGGTATTTCAGGCATGGACAAGGGATCCATCAAAGCAGGCGGAAACATTATCTCAAAGTTTATTGAAAGTGCCACTATAGATGCGGGCGGATATGTTACAGCGGATTCCATAATGCACAGTAATGTTACCGCAAAGGGTGATGTTACGGCTGACGGAAAGAAAGGCTTCATCAGCGGAGGAGTTATCAGATCCGGCACGCTGATCTCCGCAAGAACCATCGGATCCACCATGGGAGCCACCACGGTCCTTGAGTGCGGTATCGATCCTGCCATCGTTGAAGAATATCATAAACTTGACGATGAACAGGGTGCAAATGCCAGGGAAATGGAGAATATACTTGTCAGCCTTCAGGCTCTTGTGAAGAGACTGAAACTGGGAGAGAAACTTCCCCCGGATAAACTTTTACAGCTCAAGCACTCAAATGAGCGCAGAGAAGAAATCAATAAGAGAAACGAAGAGATCGAAGCAAGAATGAAGGATCTCAAGAATCTTATAGACAGTTACGTCGGCGGTGCCGTAAGAGCACAGGGCGTTATACATTCAGGCTGCAAGATCATCATCTCCAATGCGGTTTACTACGTAAAAGGTGATACCAATTATTGCAGATTCTACAAAGAAAACGGTGACGTTAAGCTGGATGTATATTATTAATTTCCATATGTTTACGGAAAGGGGAGGCCATGGCGATCAGTTATGAAACTCTGGTGGTTGCGCCCAGAGCGCAGGAAGCCACAAATTTCAAAGTCGGGCAGTTGAACAGACAGGAATCTGAACAACCCAACATTGCCATGGCTCAGAACCAGCAACATGAGCAACAGTTAAACAGAGCCGGCAAGGCGGAAGAAAAATCCGAGACCCCTTTCAGACATGATGCCAAAGACAAAGGCAGTAACGAATACAAGAGACTGGAAGAGGAAAAAAGAAAGAAAAAAGAAGAGGAAGAGCAGAAAAAAGAGGAAGAGTTAAAAAGAATGCTCGGCTGTTCATTCGATATTAAAGTCTGAAGGGGATAATAATGGTAGTAGACATTATTCTGATCTTTACCGGAATCGTTATTCTTGTAGCCAGCGTTATCTTTGCGGGTAACAGCAAGGACAGTGATGACGATTCTTTTTTTACAAAAGAGAGTCTTGAATCAAAACAAAATATGGTTGACGATATGGTCAGGGGCAGTATCGAGAGACTTAACGAAGCAGCCCTTGTGGAAACGGACGATGCTCTGAGCAGGATCTCCAATGAGAAGATCATGGCTATAAACGAATTTTCGGAGACGAATCTCGAAAAGATCAAAGAAAATCACGATCATGTGGTCTTTCTTTACAATATGCTCAATGCCAAGGATGACGAGATCAAACAGACCTTGTTCGAAATGGAAAATGCAAAGCAGAACATGAAAGATACGGTTTCGGAAGTTGTTCACATCACCAGACAGTTGAACTCAGCAGTGAGGAAGAATGCCAGACTCACAGAGATAGATCAGGATGCGGTCAAAGCTGTTCAGACAGGAAGAAAGCCTGTTCCGGCTCCTGAGAAGGAAAGCACCAAAACAGCCAAGGAAAAGGCAGATTTTAAAAAGTCCTCATCCCTGATGGCCGATGAAGTTTCTGGACAGATGAATCTTCCCGAAATGATGCAGTCGGATAACAAGAACGAAGAGATACTCAGGCTCCATAAAGCAGGACGGAGCATTCTGGATATTTCCAAAGCACTTAATCTCGGACAGGGAGAAGTTAAGCTCGTGATCGACCTTTACGGAGCTTAGATGAGTCTATGAACGACAAGAAGAAGTATTACATGCGGGGACTCGGATTCGGCATACTGATCACAGCCATCGTTCTGATGATAGTTCACAGGAATGATGCCATGACCGACGCAAAGGTCAAAAAGAGAGCCGAAGAGCTGGGTTATGTACTGAAGACGGAAGTTTCAGGCACCCCATCCCAAACAATAAATATTGATGCCATTAAGGATAAACTGAACGAAACTCCCGGACCGTCTCCGGTGGTTACTGTGACGTTTACCCCCACACCTACGGAAGAACCGACACCTACTCCCGTTGCGACTCCTGAGCCCACGGGGAAGGCCTCGGTGACTTCAACGGTTACGCCGACACTAACACCAACACCCACGCAGAAGGTTTCGCAAAAGCCGACTTCTACGCCGAAACCCACGGGTATCATTTTTGCAACGGCCACTCCGTCAGCAACACCATCGCCTCTACCCACAGCAAAGCCGAAGCCTACGGCTGTGGCTACTGCAACACCGAGCCCCACTGCTACACCGACATCTACACCGACTCCAACACCCTTTATGATACCCACACCCACACCCACACCGGGAGGGCAGAATGTAAGGGTAGCCACCATTGTGGTGGAGCCCGGAATGCCGAGCTATCAGATCTGCAGCCTGGTGGTGAATGCCGGGATAGTGGAAGACGGTGACGCTTTATCCAAATATGCATCTGCTAATGGTCTTGAAGGAAATTTTCAGATCGGAATCTTTACTCTATCCAGTGATATGACATTTGATGAAATACTGACTATTTTGACCGGAGTTCCTCCGGAGTATTGGTAGAAAAGTGATAAATCCGAGGTTATGAAGATGACTTCGGATTTTTTTTTACAGAATTGTCTTGCATAATGTGACAATTTGTGATATATTGTCTCAGCATGCGCGGGTGACGCCCCGTGACAAAGCACGCATATCGATGAGAGACCGTGGTGCGGATGATCCGTTCGGTCCTTAAAATGAGACGTATGCGGAAGTATAAACCAAACGGAGGTAATAAAATGAGCGTTATTTCAATGAAGCAGTTGCTTGAAGCAGGTGTACATTTCGGACACCAGACAAGAAGATGGAACCCTAAGATGGCTGAGTACATCTATACCGAA
>JAILRC010000015.1 GCA_024698485.1 Lachnospiraceae bacterium
CATAAATGCGGAGATCTGCGTGGCTGCATCGGAACGATCCTGCCCACAACCGACTGCATAGCTCAAGAGATAGCAAACAATGCGGTCAGTGCGTCTTCAAGGGATCCGCGCTTCGAACCCATCACGGAGAACGAGCTCAGGTTTCTTGATGTAAGCGTGGACATTTTGGGAGAGCCTGAGCCCATAGAGAGCCTTGAAGAACTGGATGTTAAAAGATACGGTGTGATCGTCACCTGTGGAATGAAGCGGGGGCTTCTGCTTCCCGATCTTGAGGGCGTGGATGATGTGGACACTCAGGTTTCCATCGCCATGAAAAAGGGCGGGATCTCGCCTTCCGATGATTACAGGCTGGAAAGATTCGAGGTTATAAGGCACAAATAGGCCGTAGGCCGGTAAGGAGAAAAATGCCCCGTTGCGAAGTGTGTTTCAGACATTGTGATATTAAAGAAGGAAAGCTGGGCTTCTGCCTGGCAAGGACCGTGAGCTCGGGAAAAGTCACGGCCGCAAATTACGGCCGTCTGACGGGTATCGCTTTGGACCCGATCGAGAAAAAGCCCCTTGCCCGCTTCTGTCCCGGAAGCAGGATCCTGTCGGTGGGCAGCTATGGCTGTAACCTTCGCTGTCCTTTCTGCCAGAATTCCGAAATCTCATGGGCGCCAAACGTTAAAGGTTTTACAGACTCCATGGCAGAAAATGTGCGCTTTGTGGCGCCTTCGGAATTGGTCTCCATCGCCGAAAGATACGTTGAAGCCGGAAACATCGGCGTTGCTTTCACTTACAACGAACCCCTGGTAGGGTACGAATACATCCGCGACACAGCGAAGCTTGTTCGCGAAAAAGGTCTGAAAAATGTCCTTGTTTCAAACGGAACTGCAACTCTTCCCGTACTTGAAGAAATACTTCCCTTTATCGATGCCATGAACGTAGACCTTAAGGGCTTTACGGAGCACTATTATAAAGATATTTTGGGCGGCGATCTTCATATGGTCAAAAGCTTTATCGAAAGAGCGGTAAAGGACTGCCATGTGGAGCTCACCACTCTTATTGTCCCCGGTGAAAATGACAGTGAAGATGAAATACGTGAACTGTCTTCCTGGGTGGCTTCCTTAAAAGACAAATCCGGAAACACGATCGGAACCGAAATTCCTCTTCATGTTTCCAGATTTTTTCCGAGATTTAATATGCTTGACCGCCCCGCTACCGATGTAAGTCTGGTCTATCGATTGGCCGAGGTTGCGAGGGAAAAGCTAAACTACGTTTACACGGGGAATTGCTGAGGCGAGGGGCAAAAATGACACCATAACCCTATCCCCATGGTGTCATACCACATTTCCAACGAAAAACAAAAAAAAGAGGCAGCCCTTTGGGACTGCCTCATAATATCATTCTTTGGGTCCGTCTATGGGCGAACCGTCCGAGGTGTGTTTTATCTTTGTTCTGGTGGTTCCGCCGGAAATATATGCTCTCCCGCACTCGGGACATATGCTTGTGTGGAGAGTGACACTGGCGGAGATCAGTTTTGCGTCGGGTTTGCTGCCCTTCTGTATGGCGTTGGCCACATGCTCTCTCTCGTGGGACATTACCACGGAAGCCGAAGCGGAAGGATCGATGTGCCCGGGAGTCTTAAAGGAAACGTCGGGCTCGTCGGAGCCGTCAACATACTGCCTGTTCTCGCAGGTTTCGCACTTTTCCAGCCCCAGTCGTTTACGCATCCTCTCCGTTGCGGGAGATTCCATGACCTTTGCCGCATTCACCGCCTCTGCCTTCATGTCCTCGGGACTTTTGGCAAGTCTCACGGTCTCGGCATTGGAAAAGACTTCGGGGGCTGAGGAAACGGGCATGACCGCCGCGCCTTCATTCACAGCGGAATGAAGAGCCGTGCTTCCGGCAGCTCTTGTGGCTCCGGATGCGTATATGCTGTTGTAAGCGCCATATGCGCCCACCGCACCGATCATCATACTGGCAACTCCTTTGATAATACTGATTATACCACTTATGAAGTTTTAGTGCAAATCGCAGGTTTCAGACCGCAAGATCCACGTGCTGAACAACTCCCGCCTGACCTGTGGATTCCTTAAGGAAGAATCCGGTGCGTCTTACGGCACCCATGGTGGCGTTGTTGTTAATGGACTTAAGGGAGAAATCCGTCTTGGCACTGCCCAGATAGATGGCACCCACATCTGCCTTTTTAAGATCTAAGAGAACGTCGTTGCCCTTCTCGTCCTTTGTCCAGATCTTAAGTTTTTTGAAAATCTTGTCGTTTTCGTCGATCCAGCCGTTTCCGTCATCGTCGTAGGCCGCGAGGTCCTTGAAGCCGTCGCCGGACTTGGTGCCGAAAAGTTCGTTGCCGTCGTTGATCTTTCCGTCTCCGTTCTTGTCAAGAGCCAGGAAGCCTGCTCCGTCGCGAAGGTCGTGTATGCGCTCTTCCTTACCGTCTCCGTCAAGGTCGAAAAGGAAGGTCCTGTCTTTAAGTTCAGAAAGTCCGCCGTCGGTGTTGATGACGAGAGGATCCACCATGGTGTAGGACTCTGCCATCATTGAGCCGTACTCGGCAGTGAAACTTCTGGACATCTCTACCGTAAGATCGAAGCTGATCTCACGTCCGTCTTCAGTCTTTACGGATCCTGTGGAACGATAGGCTGTAGCTTCCGTTTCCATATAGAATGCGGACTGTACCGTGATCTTTGTCCAATTGGTCATGTTTACCGTATGCTGTCCGGGATTTGCCTGTACCGGAGCACTGACAGTCGCACCCGCTCCCGAAAGATTGCATGCCATGTTTCCCGCAAAAGCAGCCAGGTTTTCCTGTGCCTTGTTCATGCTCTCGGCAAAACTCTTCATGCAGTCGTTCAAATAAACGGGTGTGCCCTTCTCTCCGCGGATCTTTTTAAGGAGTTCAAGGATGCGTCTCAGCATCTGTATCTCTCCGTCATCCTCGGTGGGAAGCTCGAGATCTGCCTTATGAGCCTTGTTGGCTTTTACCATGTCTTCAAGAGACTTTTTAAGGTTTTCTTTTTGTTCCTTTTCCTTTGCCTTGGCAGCTTCCTTCTCTTCTTCGGCGATCTCCGCCTTTTTCTCCCGAAGCTGTTCCGCAAGATTTTTGGAATCATCGGACAATTCAATTGTGGCAGCCCTGCTGCTCAATACCGTAAGGGATTCCTGCTCTACCTTCTCGTAAGAATAGTATGAGCGTGTTGAACTCATAGATACATTTGAAGAATCAATTTTCATAATATGCGCCCTCCTTGGCGATGGGAAAAGTGTATGTGCGATTCCTTTCGCACAGTGCACGAACTTTACCTGCAATAGCGTTATCGACAAGTGAGGCTTAAAACTTTATAGGTCGCCCCAAATTTTTATATTTTTTTCGGGACCACAACGACTTCGTCGTTGTGAGGCTCCGTAATATGGGACGGACGGGAAAACCTGTTTTCCCTCTCGTCCCGGATTACGGAGCTGTGCCAAATGCACCTTCGGTGCATTTTCCCGAAAAAAAAGCTCAGAGCAAAACACTCTGAGCTTATGATTTTTCTTAAATTGTCTTAGATTGTCTTCGATACATGAAGCAGGAACGGATCAAGTTCCTTCTTCATGGCAAGTGCTTCCTCGATGTCGTAATCTACGAACTTGCCGTTCTTGTATGCAACAACGCGGTTTGTCTTGCCTTCGCAAAGAAGTTCCACAGCCAAGCAGCCCATAGCGGATGCATAAACTCTGTCCTTAGCCGTGGGGCTTCCGCCACGCTGGATGTGTCCGATAATGGTAGCTCTGGTCTCGATGCCTGTTGCAGCTTCGATCCTGTCAGCCATACGGTAGGAATTACCGATGCCTTCTGCGTTAACGATGATGGTGTGCTTCTTGCCCAGAGCCTTTCTTGCAAGGATGTGCTGAACAACCTTCTTCTCATCATAGTTCATGAGTTCGGGAAGGAGGATCTCCTCCGCGCCGTTGGCAATACCGCTCCAGAGAGCGATGTAACCTGCATGACGTCCCATAACTTCGATGATGGAAACTCTTTCATGAGATGTGGATGTATCACGTACCTTATCAATTGCTTCCATAGCAGTGTTAACTGCCGTATCAAAACCGATGGTGTAATCGGTGCATGCGATGTCAAGGTCGATGGTTCCGGGAACACCTACTGTATTGATGCCACGTGCTGCAAGCTGACGGGCGCCCTGGAAAGATCCGTCACCGCCGATTACTACAAGGCCATCAATGCCATGCTTACGGCAGATCTCAGCACCCTTGTCCTGTCCTTCGGTGGTAGTGAACTCCATGCAACGTGCTGTATAAAGGATCGTACCGCCACGCTGGATGGTGTCTGAAACGCTGCGGGAATCCATGTCGATGATGTCCTCATCCAGAAGTCCTGCATATCCTCTGTTTATACCTTTAACTTTAACTCCGTTCTCAATAGCCGTACGAACAACCGCACGTGTTGCAGCATTCATTCCGGGAGCGTCGCCGCCGCTTGTGAGAACACCGATGGTCTTTACTTTGCTTTCTGCCATAATAAGCCTCCAAAATATAGAGTTTTACGAAAATTAACTGATCACTTTCAAGTTTTGTATTTTACAACGAAACATTTTTTTTGTAAATATCCAAAAAAGGTAAAATAAAGAAACTTTTAATTAAAGAGTTTTAAAACGTAACCCTTATCTGTTCCTTGCCGAACCTCTCCGCCAGTCTGTCGGGAAGATCGCCGCCAAGGTCAACGGACATGCTTCTTCCAAGTTTTTTCATCTGCTTCTCTTCATCCAAAAAGATCACCACATCCGACTTGCCGTCGGCGGTCTTAAGGATGTCGATCAGCTCCTTTTCGGCCTTATTGTACTCTTCCATGTTCTTAAAACGAACCCAGAGTTTTCCGGGGATCTCGTCCAGACGGCTGATCTCGGAGAGGATCACCTTTGCTCCCCGTTCTTCGTCCGTGGAAACTCTTCCCTTTATGAGCACCTTTTCATCCGCAGCAAGGACATTTCTGTTCTTTTCGTAATCCCTGGGGAACACCACCACCTCGATGTTTCCGTAAAGATCCTCAAGTTTCAGGAAGGCCATGGTGGTGTTGTTCTTGGTGACCTTTCTGGTGACTTCCGTGATCATGCCGCCGATGACAACATTCTGACCGTCGTTCAGCTTGATCTCCTCGGTTTCCTCGTCGGGTCTGAAATCCACAGTGGTAACATCGCAATGCTTCTTGATGATGTCCATATAGTTTTCCAGAGGATGACCGCTGACATAGAGATCCAGAACTTCCTTTTCATAGGCCAGGAGTTCATCCTTACTGAACTCACCCACATTGGGAAGCGGTGTCTCCATTGCATCTTTTTCATCCGGCTCCATAAAGTCAAAGAAAGACATCTGACCGGTGATCTCTTTTTTATTTTCGGCGATCACATCGTCCATAATGATCTGATAGACCATGAAAAGCTGTTTTCTTGTGCCCGGCACGGAGTCAAAGGCTCCTGCCTTTATGAGGTTTTCCACCGTTCTCTTGTTGATGCCTTTGGGAATGCATCGTTTGACAAAATCCTTAAGGGAAGTGAAGTTTCCTCCCGCTTCTCTCTCTGCCTTAATGTCTTCCACCACCTGACGTCCCACACCTTTAATGGCTGAAAGACCGTAACGGATGGACTTTCCGCGAACAGTGAATCCCACTCCGCTCTCGTTCACATCGGGAGGAAGAACGCTGACCCCCATCTTTTTGCAGGTGTACATGTACTCGGTGACTTTTCCCGTGTTGTCCATGATGGAAGTCATGAGGGCAGCCATATATTCAACCGGATAATAGTACTTAAGGAACGCCGTCTGATAGGAAACTACGGCGTAGCAAGCTGCATGAGCCTTGTTGAAGGCATATTTCGCAAAGTCCGTCATCTCATCGTAGATGCGGTTGGCAACTTCCGCAGAAATACCTTTTCCTTCACAGCCGGGAACGTTCTCTTCCTTGTTGCCGTGAACGAAGTTCTCACGTTCCTTTGCCATGACATCCGCTTTTTTCTTGGCCATGGCACGGCGCACCAGATCGCTGCGCCCGTAGGAATAGCCCGCAAGGTCACGGACTATCTGCATAACCTGTTCCTGATATACGATACAGCCGTAGGTGGTCTCCAGAATGGGCTTCAGTTCCTCACAGTCATAGGTGATGGATGCCTGATCCTGTTTTCCGGCGATGTATTTCGGTATGAAATCCATGGGGCCGGGACGATAGAGGGATATGCCCGCGATGACATCTTCGATGGAAGTGGGCTTAAGTTCCTTCATGAAACTTGTCATACCCTTGCTTTCCAGCTGGAAGACGCCTTCCGTTTTTGCGGCCGAGATCATGTCAAATACGTTCTTGTCGTCATAGGAGATCTCTTTGATGGAAAAAGGCTTCTCTCCGGGTTTTTTATTTGCGTTTACGAACTTTTCCGCTTCCTTGATCACCGTGAGGGTCCTGAGCCCCAGAAAGTCCATCTTGAGAAGCCCCAGATGCTCGCACTCCGTCATGTTGTACTGAGTGGTCACGGACCCGTCGGAAGCGCATGAAAGAGGAACATAGTCGTCAACAGGCGCGTTACTGATGATGACACCCGCAGCATGCATGGATGTATGTCTGGGCAATCCTTCCAGCGCCTTCGCCAGATCGATGAGGTTCCTGATCTCCGCATCTTCATCATAGATCTTTTTCAGATCGCCGCTTTTTTTCAAGGCATCACCTATGGTGATGTTCAATTCGTTGGGAATGAGCTTTGCCACGGTGTCCACTCGGGCATAGGGCAGATCCAGCGCTCTTCCCACGTCCCGGATGGCGTTTTTCGCCGCCATAGTTCCGAATGTGACGATCTGGCACACCCTGTCACGCCCGTATTTTTGTACCACGTAATCTATGACTTCCTGACGTCTCTCGTAGCAGAAATCCACGTCGAAATCGGGCATGGAAACTCGCTCGGGGTTCAGGAAACGTTCAAACAGCAGATTGTAACGTATGGGATCAATGTCCGTGATCTCAAGGCAGTAAGCCGCAATGCTTCCCGCACCGCTGCCTCGCCCCGGGCCCACGGGGATATCGTGATCCTTGGCATATTTAATGAAGTCCCAGACTATGAGGAAATAGTCCACAAAGCCCATGGTATGAACGATGTTTAGTTCATATTCCAGACGCTCCCTGAGTTCCGGTGTGACTTCTTTATATCTCTTTTTAATGCCCTCATCGCACAGATGCCTGAGATAAGTCCAGGCGTCGTAGCCCTCGGGCACATCAAACTTCGGCAGTTTGTAATTGCCGAAAACAAAATCGTAATTGCATCTCTCGGCGATCTTCGCCGTGTTTTCCAATGCCTCGGGAGCATAAGGAAAAAGGGCTCTCATCTCCTCTTCGGATTTCAGATAGAACTGACCGCCTTCATAGCGCATCCTGTCCTCATCCTGTACTTTCTTCTGGGTCTGTATGCAAAGGAGCACGTCATGTGCCTCCGCATCCTCCGCCCGAATGTAATGAGAGTCGTTGGTGCATATGAGATCTATGCCCGTTTCTTCATGCATACGCAAGAGGAAGGTGTTTACGGTCTTCTGCTCGGGGATCCCATGATCCTGAAGTTCCAGGAAGAAATTGCCTTTGCCGAAGATCTTTTCAAGGCGCAGAGCCGCCTCCTTGCCTTCTTCGTAAAGCCCTCTCTTTAAATAGCTCGCCACCTCACCCGCAAGGCAGGCAGAGGAGCATATGATTCCTTCATGGTATCTTTCGAGAACCTCCAGATCCACTCTGGGTTTGTAGTAGAAGCCTTCCGTAAAGCCTATGGAAACGATCTTTATGAGATTATGGTAGCCCGTCTCGTTTTCCGCCAAAAGGATCAGATGCCTGTAACGTTCGTCGGACACTGCCCCGCCTTTTTCAAATCTGGATCCCGGAGCCACATAGACCTCACATCCGATGATGGGCTTGATCCCTTCCGCTTTGCATGCTTCCCAAAATTCCACCGCTCCGTACATTACGCCGTGATCCGTGATGGCAAGAGACGTCATCCCCAGTTCCTTGGCACGCTGCACAAGAGGCTTGATCTTGGCGGAGCCGTCAAGGAGTGAATATCCCGTATGAACATGAAGATGTGTAAAACTCATATCTAAACTCCTTAAGAGTGTTGCTGATAAAAAAACGAACCCCATTCAAAAATGAATGAGGTTATTATACCATAAAACAAAAGTTCAAAGAAACATTTATTTGGTCCCGGTAAGAAGATTTTGTACTTCCCTGCTGGCTGCTTCTTCATCAGAGCCATCCGCAACAATGGTAACCACTTCTCCGTCGATTATCCTGAGTGTCATAACGCCCATGATGCTCTTCGCATTGATGAGCTTATCAGTCTGTTCCACGTAAACTCTTGCATCATATTTACTTGCTGTCTGCACCAGAAGTGCTGCCGGAGTAGCATCCATCTTAGATGTCTTCGCAATGGTGATTTGATTTCTGATCATTTTATTCCTCTTTTCCTTTCAAGTCGCGAGCTATGGTTATGATTCTTTCAAGTCTGTGATTAACCCCTGATCTCCCAAGCTTCGGCTCAACCATTTCTCCAAGTTCCGAAAGGGATTTTTCCGGAAAATCGATTCTGAGCTCCGCAATACTTTGCAAAGCTTCCGGAAGAGTTTTGAGCACATTGTTCTCTTCGAGATAACGTATGCACTCGCAGGCATATTCCGAAGCCGCCGCTGTTTTTCTCAAATTGGAAGTTTCGCAGTTTACTCTGCGATTTACATTATTCCGTACTTCCTTAAGTATCCTGGCGTTCTCGAATTTCATAAGGGAAACATGAGCTTCCATTATATTCAAAAGATCGCTGATCTTATCGGCATCCTTAAAATAAAGTCGAAATCTGTTCTCCCCCGACGTGATCTTTCCTTCCACATCGAAGGCCACGGCTGCATTGTAAACAAGTTCTATACCCGAACGGGTGGCCGAATCGAATTCCAGATGGTACTCGTTTTCGGGATTTGTGATGCTCCCGGCCCCCAAAAAGGCTCCCCTTAAAAAGCTTCTTTTGCAGCAGTTTCTTTCGACAACCTCGGTGTCAAGATGAAGCAAACCGTTGTTTTCACTGAGTTTGCAAACCTTCTTCAGCTCATCTTCCCCACCTAAATCATCGGTTAATGATTTTAAGACAGACATATTATATTTGTCAACAGGTTTTTTTTGGGTAAACAAAATATAACCTGCCATCTCCGCGATCTTACAATGCTTGGGGATGGGCGCTATTTCCGCTAATTCTTTTTTTACTTCATCGCTGAATGACATTTATCTGGTGATGTCCCTGTGATCCACTTTTACGGAGTATTTCGCATCGATGAGAGCTTTTGTCAGTTCGTTGGCAATGGTGACGGACCTGTGTTTTCCTCCGGTACAGCCCACTGCGATCACAAGGCCGTTCTTCCCTTCATTTATATAGTTGGGTATCAAAAATTCGATCATATCCACAAGTTTTGCCAGGAATTCACCCGACTTGGGATCGTTCATTACAAAATCATGGACTCCTTTGTCCTCTCCCGTCAGTGCCTTGAGGGAATGAACATAGTAAGGATTTGCCAGGAAGCGCACATCAAACACCATGTCCGCATCTCTGGGAATACCGTATTTAAAGCCAAAGGAAAGGACGGTAACTATGAAATTCCTGAATCCCTCGTTCTGTACGAATATGCTGTCGATCTGCTTTTTGAGATCTCTCACCAGTAGAGTGCTGGTGTCAAGGACATAGTCCGCCTTGCCCTTAAGGAAGGCTATCTTCTTTCTTTCCTCTTCAAGCCCCGCTTCCACACGGCCACTGCCTGCAAGAGGATGGCTTCTTCTGGTCTCCTTGAAACGTTTGATGAGGACTTCGTCCGATGCTTCCAGGAAAAGGATCTCGTATTTGATCCTCATCTCCTTGAGTTCAGTAAGGGCAGGCTCCACATCATCCAAAGAATGACCGCTCCTGATGTCCACGCCGATGGCTATCTTGTTGAACTCGCCCTTGTTGCTGGTCTCGGCGATCTGGGCGAATTTGGAGATCAAAGGCACAGGAAGGTTGTCGGCGCAGAAATAGCCTGCGTCTTCAAGCATGTTCAAAACCGATGATTTTCCCGCTCCGGACATACCGGTCACAATTACAAATCTCATACACTCACCTTCGAAAGAAATTATCTGATGATCTTTATCTCGGGTTCCAGCATGATCCCCGAGTTTTCAAAAACGCGTTTCTTCACAGTTTCAATGAGCTCCAATACATCTTTCGCACTTGCTTCTCCCACATTCACGATGAAGCCCGCATGTTTTTCGGAAACAGCAGCTCCGCCGATCCTGAAGCCTTTAAGTCCGGCTTCCTCTATGAGTTTCCCCGCAAAACCGCCTTCCGGACGCTTGAAAGTGCTTCCTGCACTGGGCAGATCCAGAGGCTGTTTTTCATTCCTTTTCTTTTTGTATTCCTCCATCATGGTTCTGATGGGGATCCTGGGATAGACCTTGAGATAAAAGGTTCCGTCCAGTATGATCTCGTCACCTTTTGTAAACCTGCTGGTCCTGTAGTCCAGTTCCAGTTCGTCTTTTTTAAGCTCAACAATGTCTCCGTCCGGGGTCAGCGCTCTGACGGAAACAAGGCAGTTTCCGATCTCACCGCCGTAAGCTCCGGCATTCATATAGATCCCGCCGCCCACACTGCCCGGGATACCATGGGCAAATTCCAGCCCCGTAAAGCCTTTTTTCAGGGCATACATGGCCAGCTGCGCCATGGAAACTCCCGCTCCCGCCGTAACAAGAGCCGAGCCGTCGTTGATATTTTCGGATATGGAGATCTCATTAAATGTTCCGCCAAGTCTGATGACCACACCGTCATATCCTTCGTCGGGAGCCAGAACATTTGTGCCGTTTCCAAGAAGATAGTGATCTGCCTTTTCTTCTCTGCACACACGGATGACATCTTTAAGTTCCGAAGGGTTCTCAACGATGGCATAAAAAGCGGCGGGGCCTCCGATCCTGAAGGATGTGTGCTTGGAAAGAGCCTCATCCGTAAAGATGTTCTTAAGGTCCATCACTTCCGATAATCTTTTTGTCAGAACGTTTTTTTCATTCAACAACATCAAGCATCATCCTCGCGCAGCCGTAAATGCCGGCATCATTTCCCAAAGTGGCAAGTCTGAATTCTGTGTCCTGCAGAGCATTCAACAGGTTGGGACCGTAATGTTTCTTAAGTGTATCAAGAAGAATGGCTCCGGCCTTTGAAACGCCGCCGCCGATAACAAAGCACTCGGGGTCAACGGTTGCAGCCACATGGGAAAGAGCAAGATCCAATATCGAACAAACTTCGTCCACAACACCAAGCGCCACCTGATCTCCCGCTTTTGCCGCATCGAAAACATCCTTTGCGGTGATGTTTTCGATCCCCGCAAGAGCACAGCCGGGATTTTCTTTGGCAGCTTCCGTTCCCAGATAAGCGATACCCGTGGCCGAAGCATACTGCTCGAGATGGCCGTGGCCTCCGCATCCGCAGATCCTGGTCTCATTGTCGTTCACTCGCATATGACCGATCTCACCGCCACCGCCGTGTGCACCGGCACGGATCTTTCCGTCGCAGATGACTCCGCCGCCCACGCCTGTACCCAGGGTGACCATTACGATATCATTATAACCCTTACCGCCGCCTTTCCACATTTCTCCCAGTGCGGCAACATTGGCATCGTTGGCCGCACGGCAGGGAAGACCGAGAAGTTCGGTAAATCTGTCGTTTACATTAAATATGCCCCATCCCAGGTTAGCGCATTTCAGCACTGTTCCGTCCTGTTTTATGGGACCGGGAACTCCTATGCCCAGACCGATGACATCCTTTTTGTCCATTTTTCTTTCACTTATCTTGGATTTAACGGCATTCACCACATCTTCAGGCACAGACTCACCGCCGTTTTTTCTGTTTGTGGGGATCTCCCACTTTTCAACCAGTTCGCCCTCCTGAGTAAATAGACCGAGTTTAACGGTTGTTCCACCGATATCGGCGCCGAACAGATACTTCATTATTGTTCCCCTTTCATTTCTTAACCGCAGATGCGGATATATCATTCTTCATCCCCGTCGTCATCGGCGTCATCTTCTTCATCATTTCTTCCATTCATGATGTTCTCGGTGACACGTTTGGAGAATTCCTTGGCAGCATTGTAACCCATCTTCTTCTGTCTGTGGTTGACTGCTGCGGATTCAACTATGATGGCAAGATTTCGACCTGGTCTGATGGGAAGATCCTGACACACTACCTTGTTCCCCAGGAACTCGGTGTACTTGTCTTCCAGACCCATTCTGTCATATTCCTTGTCCTTGACCCAGTCTTCAAGACGGATCACAAGGTCGATCTGCTGTGTATTCTTAACGCTTTCGATACCGAATAACGTCTTAACGTCAATGATACCGATGCCTCGAAGCTCAATGAGATGTCTCGTGATGGCGGGGGCGGAACCTATGAGGGTCGCATCGCTCACCTTCTTTATCTCCACCACATCATCCGCCACAAGTCTGTGACCGCGCTTTATGAGTTCCAGAGCGGCTTCGCTCTTACCGATACCGGATTCACCGATGATGAGGATACCTTCACCGAAAACGTCCACAAGAACGCCGTGGATAGAGATCCTGGGTGCCAGTTCCACCTTCAGCCAGCGGATGGCCTCACCTTCAAAATCGGAAGTCGACTTGTGACTCATGAACAAAGGGATCCCCTTTTCCAAAGCCACCTTTTTAACTTCATCGCAGGGCATGATGCCACGGCACCAGACTATGCAAGGGATCTTGAAACTCATCAGTGTGGTGAGTTCCTTAAGTCCCTTATCGGCCATCTTTTCCATGTAGGCATGTTCCACATGACCGATGATCTGGATCCTTTCACAATTAAAGTAATCGTAGAAGCCTACCAGCTGCAACGCGGGTCTGTTTATCTCAGGCTCACTGATCTTTCTTCCCTTAAGGCTGATCTCGGGGGTGAGGTTTTCCAGCCCCATGGATTCCATAAATTTCTTAAGCCCTACGCTATACATAGTTATTCCTTTCCCCGGTCTTCACCCGGATGGAGGAATTCCCATACGCTCTCCGCCGCCTTCCTGTTAAGGGACGGCACCTGCATAAGTTCCTCCACATCGGCTTTCTTCAGTTCATCGAGGGAGCTGAAATGCCGCATGATCTCTATTCTTCTCTTTTCTCCCACTCCGGGGATGTCATCCAGGATGGACCTGGTCTGAGCTTTATTTCGGAGTGTTTTATGATACTCAATGGCAAAGCGGTGGGTCTCGTCCTGGATCCTGGTGACCAGTTTGAAGCCTTCACTGTAAGTGTCTATGGGCACTTCTTCTTCATTGAACCAAAGCCCTCTTGTCCTGTGTCTGTCATCCTTGACCATTCCGCACACCGGAATGTCCAGCCCCATGTTCCTCACCACCTCAAGGACCGAATTCACCTGTCCCCGTCCGCCGTCTATCAGCAAAAGATCCGGGAATCTCACAAAGGAATCCTCCTTGTCCTTCTCCCTGAGACCGTGTTCAAAGCGTCTGGTGAGAACTTCCCTCATGCTTCCGTAATCGTCCGCTCCAACGATGGTTTTGGTCTTGAACCGTCGGTAGTCGGTCTTCTTGGGCTTACCCCCCTCAAAAACCACCATGGATGCCACGTTTTCGAAGCCTGCGGTGTTGGAAATGTCATACGACTCTATTCTATATAGGTTTTCAAGATTTAGCAAGTTTTTTATTTCCTCGAGAGCGCCCATTGTCCGCTTCTCGTTGTCTTTTATCCTTTTTTCGTCATTAAAGAGAACGGTCCTGGCATTGTTTTCCGCCATTTCTATGAGACGGAGTTTTTCTCCCTTCTTGGGAGAATAAATGGTAACTTTACTTCCCCTGATTTCCGATAGCCAGGTCTCGATGAGCTCCGTATCCTCAATGTCTCTTGAGATGTAGATCTCTCTGGGGATGTGAGGCGTTCCCGAATAGAACTGCTTGATGAAACTTTCCAGTATCTTCTCCCTGGTCTCGTTTTCAACACCGGTGAGATAATAATGTTCCCTTCCCACAAGCTTTCCGGAACGAATGAAAAAGCAGGAAGCCACTGCCGTGTCTTCTTTGTTGATGACGGCCACTATATCCCTGTCGTTGTCGTCACACTCATCTGCCTTCTGACTCTGCTCAAGTTTTTTGATGCTGCCTATAAGATCTCTCATTTCCGCAGCACGCTCATATTCCAGATTTTCGGAGTACATGAGCATACGGGATTCCAGCGCATCCGTAACCGCTTCATGATGTCCTTTCAGGAAATTCATACAGCGATCCACGTCTTTCCTGTATTCTTCCCTCTTCACATCCCCCATGCAGGGCGCCGCGCACTGTCCCATGGAATGGTAGAGGCAGGGTCGCTCGCAGATCTTCTCTCCTTCAAAGATCTTTTTATTGCAGTTTCTGATCCTGCAGGTCTTTCTCAGAAGATCGATGGTCTGATGGACGGAATCTGCCGAAGTGTAAGGTCCGAAGTACTCTCCCCCGTCCTTCTTTCTGTCTCTCGCCATGAAGATCCTGGGAAAATCCTCGGTCAGAGTAACCTTTATGTAAGGATAATGCTTGTCGTCCTTCAGCATGGTGTTGTACTTGGGACGGTGCTCCTTGATAAGGTTACATTCCAAAACGAGTGCCTCCATCTCCGAATCCACAACAATGTATTCAAACCAGGCTATCTGAGAGACCATTTTTCTCACCTTCGCCGTATGGTTCTTGTTGCTTTGGAAATACTGACGCACTCGATTTTTGAGCACAACCGCCTTACCGACATAGATGATCTCGTCGGCTTTGTTGTGCATTATATAAACTCCCGGCTTGGCCGGGAGTTTTTTAAGTTCTTCAGAAATATCAAATTCCATTTTCACCCATTGGAGAGATCAGGCCAAAAAAGTTTTTTCCTTATCTTCTTCCTTCTTCTCTACCTCTGTTTCTTCGGGAACGATGCCCTTCATTTCATTATAGATGGCCATGAATTCTTTGCCTGTGATGCTCTCTCTTTCAATGAGAACTCCGGCGATACGGTCAAGGATATCACGGTTTTCGCTGATGAGTTCTTTAGCTCTCTCGTAGCACTTGCTGATGATCTCTCTGACTTCCTTGTCGATCTCGGTGCCTGTCTCATCCGAGCACTGTGAAACCGCTCTTCCGTCAAGATATCTGTTCTCAACGCTTTCAAGCATTACAAGACCGAATTTCTCGCTCATACCGTATCTGGTGACCATGGATCTTGCGATCTCCGTGGCCTGCTCGATGTCGTTGGCAGCTCCGGTGGTAACAGATCCGAACACGATCTCTTCGGCGGCACGTCCCGCACAGAAGGTGACGATCCTTGCCACAAGTTCTTCCTTCTTCATCAGATACTTTTCTTCTTCGGGAGCCTGAAGCACATAGCCCAAAGATCCCTTTGTCCTGGGAACGATGGTGATCTTCTGCACAGGTTCGGCATTCTTCTGTAATGCGCTCACCAGAGCATGACCCGTTTCATGGAAAGCAACTATGTTCTTTTCTTCCTTGCTCAGGATCCTGTCTTTCTTTTCCTTACCTGCGATGACCACCTCCACGGATTCGAAAAGATCCGCCTGGGTGACGAAGGTTCTGCCCTTCTTTACCGCAAGAATGGCTGCTTCGTTGATCATATTTGCAAGATCGGAACCCACCGCACCGCTGGTGGCAAGAGCAATGGCTTCAAGATCCACATCATCGCCCATGTTGACGTTCTTAGCATGAACCTTGAGCACTTCCACTCTGCCCTTAAGATCGGGTCTGTCAACGATGATCCTTCGGTCAAAACGTCCGGGACGAAGAAGAGCCTTGTCCAGAACATCCGGTCTGTTGGTGGCTGCAAGGATGACGATACCCTTGGATGTATCAAATCCATCCATTTCGGAAAGCAGCTGATTGAGAGTCTGCTCTCTCTCGTCGTTTCCGCCGAATCTTGAATCTCTTGATTTACCGATGGCATCCACCTCATCTATGAAGATGATGCAGGGAGCCATGGCCTGAGCCTGCTTGAAGAGGTCTCTTACTCTGGAAGCGCCCACGCCCACATACATTTCAACAAAATCAGAACCGGAAAGGGAAAAGAAAGGAACCTTTGCTTCACCCGCAACCGCCTTGGCGAGAAGGGTCTTACCCGTTCCGGGAGGTCCCACAAGGAGAGCACCCTTGGGGAGTTTTGCTCCGATTGCTGTATACTTTCCGGGATCGTGCAGGAAGTCTACAAGTTCCGTAAGGCTTTCCTTGGCTTCTTCCTGACCTGCCACATCCTTAAATGTGACACCCGTCTCTTTTTCAACATAAACCTTGGCATTGCTCCTGCCTACGGACATGAGTCCGCCCGAGCTTTTGGAAGCGAGCCTGTACATTAAGAACATGAATACAAAGATACCGCCGAACATGAGGACGAAATCAAGGATGGTGGCAAGGATCTGACTTGCCTGCTTGTCCTCCACAACCCTCGTGTATTTTACTCCGGCCTTTTCAAGACGTTCCACCATAGCGTTTCCGTCTTCAAGGATGCCTGTGTATCTCGTTTCCACATACTGTTCGATCTTCTGTTCTTTGGGAATGATGACTACCTTATGTGACGAATCACGGATCTCGACTTTTTCGACTTCACCGTTTTCGATCATGTCCACGAATTCATCGTAGGTGATCTCTTTGGTGGTGGCATTCTGGATCTGTTTATTGATCATCCTGCCCCAGAGAATGATAAACAAAGCCGCTGCCACACAGATCATAACAGCTATCCTGGTCTGTCTGTTCTTGTTGTTCTTATTGTCCTTATTGTTGTTCTGATTTTTGGGATCGTTGTTGTTTTGAATATTGTTGTCCATCTGTCCTCCGGCGGTAGAAACCGCGCCTCATATTCCTCAATGGGTAAGATTTTATCATTGTACACTTTTTATGTCAATTTTTTATGTCTATGCCCTAAAGAAAGAATAAATTTTTACAGTCTTCTGTAGTCTGACTTAATGAAACTCTCATCCTGTGAGGACAGATCATAGTAATGCTCTGCCCGCTCCCCGTTTCCCATGCGTTCAAAGATCTGCCCCAGGATGTATCCCAGTTCCGCGGGTCTTTCTTCAAAAGTGTCATACTGTGCCGCAAACTCTTCGACTCTTCCGAAATCTCCCGTCTCAAGCATGGTCCTGGTCACTACGCATACAGCTTCCAGAGACTCGAAGGTTTCTCCTCCATCCATCCTTTTTTCAAAGAAAGGTGCAGCAGTTTTAAAATCTTCCGCATTCCCGTTAAAAAACAACTCCTTGGCGTACATGGACCACAGTCTGTCGGACATATCCCCCTGCTCCGCCAGCACCTTTAAAAATGCGTCAAAGTCCCGTCTCGAATGATTTTCTTCCGGGCAATGAAGGATCTCCACATCGGAATCGAACACCACGGGATCCAGTCTCACGGTCTCATGGATGGGATCGATCCAGGTGAAGGTGCGGAGCCGCTTAAAAAGCTTGGGTCTTCTTTCCCTCAGGTTGTTGTAGGCCATGTTGATGTCCTTGGGATTCACATAGATCATGGTGACGATCTCCACCTCGGGGATCATGCACTTCTTCAGCACCTGAAAACGCTTGATGTTTCCCAGATCCAGAACCTCGTCCGCATCCGCGGAATAAATGTAATCTCCCGTGGCTTTGGAAAAGACAAAGTTCCTGGCTGCTGAAAAATCTCCGATCCATTCGAAATCGTAGATCTTATCCGTGTACTGCGCAGCAATCTCTTTTGTCCTGTCCGTGGAACCCGTATCCGCGATCACGATCTCGTCGGCAATGGTCTTGAGACTGTCAAGACAGCGTGCCAGCACCTTCTCTTCATTTTTTACTATCATGCAAACGCTGATGGTCATATCATTTTTTCCTCTAAGATCTTTTTCATGGCTCTCAAAGCTTTTCCCCTGTGGCTCACGGCATTCTTCTCCTCGGGAGTCATCTCTGCGGCATATTTACCGTACTCCGGCACATAGAAGATGGGATCGTAGCCGAAACCGTTGGTACCCTTCTGCTCATAGCCGATCCTGCCTTCAAAGTACTCCGTCACCGTTTCCTCTCTTCCGTCGGGCCGGGCTGCAGCCACAGCGCAGGCATATCTTGCAGTGCGCTTTTCCTCCGGAACGTCCTTAAGCCTTTCAAGAATGTAATTATTCTTGTAATCATAATCCGTATCATGTCCGAGAAAACGGGCTGAATATATGCCCGGCTGCTTGTCCATGGCATCGATCTCCAGTCCGGAATCATCCGCAAGGGTGAGGCATCCTGAGGCTTTTGCAATGGCACGGGCCTTGATCAGGGCATTCTCGGCAAATGTTGTACCCGTTTCTTCTATATCAATGTCATATCCCGCTTCCTTCATGGAGACTATCTCGAATTCTCTCGGATCCAGTATCTCCCTGATCTCACGGAGTTTGTCTCTGTTACCTGTGGCAAATATAACTCTTATCATGTCTTTTTCCCTTCAAATGTGCTTAAACTTACTGTTCTTAATATCTCGCACCCTCTCCCAAAAGTCAACCTTGACTTTTACTTCTTTTCCATTTAGAATCCCAAATATGGAAAAATTTGAATTCATATGTCCCTGCCACTTCGGCATGGAGGCTGTATTAAAAAAAGAAATACTTGATCTCGGATATGAGATCACATCGGTTGAAGACGGTAAGATCACCTTCTCCGGAGATGTTACCGCTTTTGCGCGTGCAAACGTATTCCTGCGTACTGCGGAAAGAGTTTTGTGGAAAGTGGGAAGTTTTAAGGCGGAGACCTTCGAGGAGCTTTTTCAGGGAACCAAGGCCATAGCCTGGGAAGAGATCCTTCCCGTTGACGCCAAGTTCTGGGTTACAAAAGCAAACTCCGTAAAGAGCAAGCTCTTCTCCCCCTCTGACATCCAGTCTGTCATGAAAAAAGCCATGGTGGAGCGCATGAAGCAGCACTACAAGGTTGCCCGTTTCGAAGAGACGGGCGCGGCCTTCCCCGTCCGTGTCTCCATCCTCAAGGATGTTGTTACACTTGGCATAGACACCTCCGGCGAATCCCTGCACAAGAGAGGCTACCGTAAGATGATCGTGAAGGCTCCCATCGAGGAGACTCTTGCCGCCGCCCTCATCATGCTGACTCCCTGGAACAGGGACCGAATACTGGTGGATCCTTTCTGCGGAAGCGGAACCATCCCCATCGAAGCAGCCATGATCGGAGCAAACATCGCTCCCGGAATGAACAGGGAATTTCAGGCTGAAGCATGGACTCACATCATTCCCAAGAAATGCTGGTATGCTGCTGTGGAAGAAGCCAATTCAAAGATCGTTACAGACATAGACATGAACATCCAGGGCTATGACATAGACAACGAAGCGGTAAAGGCTGCCCGTCAGAACGCCATTGACGCCGGAGTGGACAAGTACATCCACTTCCAGGTGAGAGATGTGAAGGAGCTGAACAATCCCAAGAAATACGGTTTCATCATCACCAACCCGCCTTACGGTGAGCGTCTTGAAGACAAGAAAGACATGCCCGCCCTTTACGAGACCATCGGAAAAGCATATGCAAGGCTGGACTCCTGGTCCATGTTCATGATCACAAGTTATGAAGATGCGGTGAAATACATCGGAAAGCAGCCGGACAAGAACCGCAAACTGTACAACGGAATGCTGAAGACCTACTTCTACTCTTTCATGGGTCCCAAGCCTCCCAAAAAACCTAAGAGCGAATAAAAAACATCCCATGGAGTGTTGAACCCCATGGGAATTTTTTATGCCATCTTCTTTGTGAAGAAATCGATAAAGTCCTTGTAAACAACGTCTTTATCCGTTTCGTTCAAAAGTTCGTGTCTGTCGTTTTCGTAAAGCTTCATGGTGACATCCGAGAAACCCAGTTCCTTGTACTTTTCAAAGCATGCCTTGATGCCTGCTCCGAAATCTCCTACGGGATCGTCCGAACCGCTGGCAATGAAGATGGGAAGATCGTGTCTGGTCCTGTCCATGCCCCACTTTGCGTTTCCCGTGATAGAAACAAGGTCGTGGTAGCACTTGGCGCAGCACACGAAACCGCATGCGGGATCTGCCCTGTAGGCATCCACCACTTTTTCGTCCTTGGAGAGCCAGTCGCTCTTGGTCCTCTTGCAGTCTCTCAGATAGACCTTGGTCTCAAACATCATCTTGTTAAGGAAAGGCGACTTGTGTTTCGGTCCGCAGAAGCAAGACACCACATTGGCAAGAGCCATGCCCGCTTTGCACATGGCGTCTCCCTGGAAGCCCGTTCCGCAAAGGAGAACACAGTCCATCTTGTCATATAACTGTATCACGTTTCTTGCAATGAGGGATCCCATGCTGTGGCCGAAAAGTGCGAACTTTTCGCTCCTCTTGTGCTCAGCCACATATTTCATGGCGCATACCGCATCTTCGATCACAAGTTTGTCGCCGTTCTTCAGTGCAAAAAAGCCCAACTCCGACGCCGGAAGTTCCTGTCCGTGTCCCCGGTGATCGTATATGTATGCATCAAAGCCCGCCTTGTTCAGGGCTTTGATAAAATCCAAATAACGGCCGTGATGTTCAGCCATTCCGTGGAGAAGTAATATGCTTCCTTTGACTTCCTGCTCGTCGGTCTCAAAGATCAAAAGGTTGATCTTGTAGCCTTCAGCCCCAATAACTTCCGCATTTTTCTTTCCCATAATCTTTTCCCTTCCTGCTGTGCGAGAGAATACCTCTCACTGTGCATTATTAGTTTAACGCAAGAAAAAAGAACAGTCAATGCTGTTCTTTTTTAAGCTTCTATTGTATGTCTGATGGCTTCCTGAGTGACAGGTTTCACTATATAATCGTTTACATGGATCTTCCATGCGTCTATGGCGTAATCGATAACGTCGGACATCAGGTTGATGCGGATGTTCCTGTTGCTGTTTCTCAACTTTTCCGCAAGAGCAAAGCCTGATGTGCATTTCATCTCAACATCGGCAAAGCACATATCCACCGTGTGGGCCGAAGCATAATCCATGGCCCTGACGGGGTTGTCAAAGCCCACCACTTCATCTTCCGGAAAAACTGCAGCAACACAGCTGATAAGATTCTTGAGCTCTTTTTTATTATTCTGTACAAGCATTATGACCAACTGTATCACCCTCTTTGTGTCAAAAAAAATTAGAATTAATGCCGACTCTAAGTCTGCTCCCCCCTCAACGGCTAATTATATAACAAACGAATTATATCTTTCGCAGTCCAACAAAAGTACACCATCTTTGTGGGATTTTAAGTACATTTCTAATTTAAAATGTATACTTTTTATGAACAGGATTGTTAAAGTTACGACATTCTTTGAATATTCCTGTCTCGATCCCCAAAAATTGAAAATAGGACGCTTTACGGCGTCCTATGGAATAATCCTTTATAGCAATCACCTGTGAGCCTTTTCCATTAAGTCTGCATTTGTCATTTCAGCCCAGCTGTACTGTGCCATGTACTCTCCTCTGTAGGAATTGATGGCAATGGCGTCGCCCTTGTAGAAATCATATACATCACACTTGATCTTGGATGTGTCCGCAGCGATGTGGTTCCAGGTCTTTACGATGATGTTGCCGATCCCCAGTTCCTTCAGTGTCTTCTTCATGCTGGAAATGATGGTGTGTGCCTGGTTCAGCGTGGTCTTGTCGTTGGGTCTGTCTTCCCAGAGGATGCTGACGATCTCGCCTGTGGTAATGGCTGCGCCGTTCCTGTCTATCAGATAGGCGAACAGTTCCTTTGCCTTTTCTCTCTGGAAGGAAACCTGACGATTGTCCACAAAGAGTTCGAAGTTGCCGAAGGTCTGTACACGTATGTCCTTGGGGAGCTTGTTTTCCGCGTTTCTCCAGTCTATATTGAGAGCATCCAGAGTCTCAATGATGTGCTTCGCTTCAACGGGTTTCAGAAGGTAGCCCACCGCGTGCATCCTGAACGCATCATAGGCATATTCACTGTAGGCGGTACAAAAAATGATCTTCGTCTCGTGATGAATGTCCTTGAGCTTTTTCGCCAGCTCGATTCCGGTCATGCCGCGAAGATTAATATCAAGAAAAGCATAGTCCAACTTTTCGTCATGAGCCGCCAGATCGTTTGCGTAATCGATAGCCTCGTTTCCTCCCTCGAAACCGACGATCTCATCGTTTTCAAAAACCTTACGCAATTCAACTTTCATATCGTCGAGTATCAAGCGCTCGTCGTCAACCGCCAAGATGTTCATATTCCACTCCTTAACCCAAACATTGAAGGAATTATAGCATTAAAAAAACCTGTATACAACCGATTTTAGAATAATTTAATGAATGTACCTCTTTGTTTATGGTATGATTCCAACGTCAGAAAACGAAGGGAGAATACCTATGTCCAACCAGTGTGATATGTGTGCAAATTACGCCTACGACGAAGAGTTTGAAGAATACTATTGCGTCGTGGAGCTTGATGAAGACGAGTACTACAAGTACATTTCAGACAAGAGCGCATCCTGCCCCTATTACAAGAACGGCGATGAATATGCCGTCGTAAGGCATCAGATGTGATCAGATATATTCGGCAAAAACGGCGTTGCTGACGTCAAGACCGTAATCCGTAAGTCTAAGGTTGTCACCCTCTTCGGTGATGACCTTTTCTTTTATAAGTTTCTCCGTGATCTCTCCGTATACATCTTCGAAATCCACTCCGAAACGCCTTTTAAATTCCTTCTTTGACACACCTGCGGTCATGCGGAGCCCCAGTATCATGAATTCCGCCATCAGCGACTTTTGGTCCGTTTCTTCTTCGATAATCCTTTTCGTGGGGTCCTTGGCATATTCTTCCAAAACTCTCACATTTGAATAGCGGACACCCGAAACAAAAGACGAAGCTCCAAGACCCAGACCGAAGTACTCTCTTCCAGTCCAGTAGGAAGAATTGTGTTTGCTCTCCCTCCCCGGAAGGGAATAGTTGGATATCTCATAGCGGTGGTAGCCCGCCTTCAGGAGTTTTTCCTTCGTAAGGGCATACATCTTCCGATCCGTGTCCTCATCGGGAAGGTCGTTTTTCTTAGGCCCCTCCTCTCCGTATTCTTTGTAAAAGGGAGTTCCGGGCTCAATGATGAGGCTGTAGGAAGAAATGTGTTCCGGCTTAAGGGCGATGATGCTGTCCAGCGTCCGCGAATAGTTTTCTATGGTCTGTTTCGGAAGAGCCGAGATCACATCTGCGGAAATGTTTTCAAAGCCCGTTTCCCTTGCCATACTGAAGCACTCTTTTGCTTCTTCGAAGGAATGTATCCTTCCCAAAAGTCTAAGTTCATCGTCATCTGCCGACTGTATCCCAACGGAAAGTCTGTCCGCTCCCGTTTTTCGATAGCCCAGGAGTTTTTCCCGGGTCACGGTTCCCGGATTCACCTCTATGGTAAATTCTTCAAGCCCCCCAAGATCAAAAGTCTCCTTAAGGGTTTCCACCACGTCCGAGATCTGCTCAGGTTCAAGGACAGAAGGAGTGCCTCCTCCGAAATAGAGAGTCTTTACTTCATACTCCGAAGCCTTTTTCCTGTAGGACCCGATCTCCTTTTTCAGCACAGAAACGTACTCCCGGATACATTTACTGTCTCCGGGAGCCGAAAGAAAATCACAATATCTGCATTTTTGTTTACAAAAGGGGATATGCACATATATCCCGCAGGGCTTTTTATCCATAAGCCTCCGTCAATCGTTGTCGTCCAGCTTCAAAACTGCCATGAAGGCCTTCTGAGGAACTTCCACATTTCCCACCTGCCTCATACGCTTCTTGCCTTCCTTCTGCTTTTCCAGCAGTTTCTTCTTACGGGAGATGTCACCGCCGTAGCACTTGGCAAGCACGTCCTTTCTCATGGCTGAAACCGTCTCGCGGGCAATGATCTTACCGCCCACCGCTGCCTGGATGGGGATTTCGAACAGATGTCTCGGGATCTCTTCCTTCAGCTTTTCGCACATCTTTCTGCCTCTTTCGTAGGCTCCGTCAGCATGCACTATGAAGGAAAGGGCGTCCACTTCCTCGTGGTTTATGAGGATGTCCAGCTTGCAGAGTTTGGACGTTACATAGCCCTTCATTTCATAATCCAGTGAAGCATATCCCTTGGATCTGGATTTCAGAGCATCGAAGAAATCATAGATGATCTCGTTCAAAGGAAGTTCGTATCTTAAAAGGGCTCTGGTCTGCTCCATATATTCTATGCCCAGATAGATGCCTCTTCTCTCCTGACAGAGCTTCATGATGGCACCAACAAATTCGGTGGTGACCATGATCTCCGCAGAGACCATGGGCTCTTCCATATGCTCGATCTCCGAAGGATCCGGCATATTGGAAGGGTTGGTGAGTTCTATGCACTCTCCGTTGGTCTTGTAGATCTTGTAGATAACGCTGGGTGCGGTGGTGACCAGATCCAGCATGTACTCTCTTTCAAGCCTTTCCTGAATGATCTCCAGATGAAGAAGTCCCAGGAAACCGCATCTGAAACCGAAGCCCAAGGCTACGGAGGTTTCAGGCTCGAACTGTAATGCCGCATCGTTCAGCTGCAGTTTTTCCAGTGCATCGCGAAGGTCAGTGTAATGAGCTCCGTCTGCGGGATAAAGACCGCAGTATACCATGGGATTCACCTTTTTGTAACCGGGAAGGGCTTCTGCACAGGGATTGTCTGCCTCCGTAACTGTGTCACCCACTCTGGTGTCTTTTACATTTTTAAGGGATGCGGTGATGTAGCCTACGCATCCCGCATAAAGTTCTTCGCCTGGAATGAAACGTCCGGGACCGAAGGTGCCCACTTCAACCACTTCCGCTTCCGCTCCCGTAGCCATCATCCTGATCTTTGTACCCTTGCGGACACAGCCGTCGAAGACACGGCAGAAAATGATCACTCCTCTGTAGGAATCGTAGAGGGAATCGAAGATCAAGGCCTTTAAAGGAGCATTGTTATCTCCCTTGGGTGCGGGAACCTTTTTTACGATAGCTTCAAGAACGTCCTCTATGTTGACGCCGTTCTTTGCGGAGATCAGGGGAGCATCCCGGGCTTCTATGCCTATGACATCCTCTATCTCGTTGATGACTCTTTCAGGCTCTGCGGAGGGCAGGTCGATCTTGTTGATGACCGGAGAGACCTCCAGATTATGATCTATGGCAAGATAAACGTTGGCAAGAGTCTGAGCTTCTATGCCCTGAGCCGCATCCACCACCAGGATGGCGCCTTCGCAGGCTGCAAGGCTTCGGGAAACTTCGTAGTTAAAGTCCACATGACCGGGAGTGTCGATGAGGTTGAAGATGTACTCCTCTCCGTCCTTGGCTTTATAGACGGTCCTTACGGTCTGGGCTTTAATGGTGATACCGCGTTCACGTTCAAGATCCATGTTGTCCAGGACCTGCTCCTGCATTTCACGTGCGGTGAGAAGTCCCGTCTTTTCAATGATCCTGTCGGCCAGAGTGCTTTTACCGTGGTCGATGTGAGCTATGATACAAAAGTTACGGATTTTTGATTGGTCAATACGTTGCATTTTCTACCCTTTTTGCTTTCGCAAACTTTCTCTAACATTCTATGATCAGTTTGACAGTTTTGATCTCATAGGGAAGCATGGTGATGTGCACGCTGTGTCCGCCCGATTCAAGACGCCCTGTGGTGTATTCCAGCATATCGCATTCAAATGCGGAAACCACCTTGAAAGGAGTTGTGAGACGCATATCCGCTCTGGAACCCCAGCACTCGTACATTCTGAGGATCACGGAAACGTTGGTGCGACTTTCTCCCGTGGAATTGTCATCTATCCTCACCGAAACATTGTCCCTGTTCTCGGGAAGTTTAACCACTTCCAGGATGACATTGTCGGCAAAATTTCCGAAGAAGCTGTTTTCAGGTTTGTTCCTGTTGCCGCCGTTAAGAACATAAACGGGGTAGTTCAGGAAATAGCTTTCTTTTACAACGTTTCCGGTTCTGAAATCTCCCTTGTGGGGAAGGATGGAATAGGTGAATTCATGATGTTCCTTGTCCGCATTGGGATTGGGGAATATGCCCGCCTTAAGGAGCGTAAGTGCAAGTGTGGATTCATGAGCCGAATAGCCGTACTTGCAATCGTTCATAAGAGCAGCGCCGTAGCCCACTTCCGAAACATCCGCCCACTTGTGGGCACAGACCTCGAACTTGGCCTGCTCCCAGCTGGTGTTCTCATGAGTGGCTCTCTCCACGTTACCGTACTGGATCTCGTAGCTGGCCTTATTGGTGACTACGTCGAAGGGGAAGAAGGCTTTCAGCAGCATCTGGGATTCGTTCCAGTCCACGGAGGTCTTGAAATCTATCCTGCGGAGCTGCTTGTACAAAATGATGTCCTGTCTCAGGAAAGACTTGTTGAAATGTCTCTCCACCCTGATGCAGGTACGCACCGGTCCGTCTTCCACAACTTTTGCCGAAGAGAGATCCCTTACGGCCCACTTTTTCTCAGTGTAAAAAGCATCTATGTTCCATGCGTCATATTCTTTCGGAATGTCCTCAAAGCATACAAGGGCGTTGCCCGTTTCTCCGGAGCGGATCACTTCCCTGCCGTTTTCTTTATCAAAGAGGGACGCGATCTCCATCGCGTCATTGAACCTGACGGTGTAAAAAGGAGTCTCGAACACACGCTTGGCATCCTCTTCCGTAAGATCCGTCTCTTTCCTTAAAGGAGTTTCGGCGGGTCTCACGCCAAAGGTCCTGTAGCCCTTGGACGGAAGAGCCTTTGCAAGCCAGACCGTCTTTCCTTCGTTGTTTACCTGTGAAGGAAGAGGTGCTCCGGAAGAAAGATCCGTAACGGTGAATGCTCCGTCGGAAACTATCACTTCATCCCTTAAAAACGAAGTGTTGTTGAACACCGTGAGCACATCAAGTCCGCGCTCTCCGTTAAGGCCGGGATCGCAGGAATTCAACCCCGCTCTTCCGATCCTGTAGAGGGCATTATCGATCACATTCTGTTCTATAGCCCAGGCTTCCTTGTATTGAGCCAGGGAATCAACATATACATCTTCGATGGAGGATCCGGGAAGAATATCATGGAACTGGTTCAAAAGAACTATCTTCCAGCAATCCTTCAGATCGTCGAAGGGATATTTTTCCGTCTGCCCCAGAAGATATGCATAGGTTGCGAAAGTCTCAGCATCCTGATTCCTGATCTCACATTTACGGTTGAACATCTTGTTTCTTGCCATGGAAGTGTAGGTTCCGCGGTGATATTCAAGATAGAGTTCTCCGTTCCATTTGGGAACCTTCTTACCCTTAAGACGCTTTTCAAGTCCTTCAAAAAACTCAAGGGAATGACTGTGGCGGACTGTGGGACAGCCGGGTAGACGTGATGAAAGCCTTCTGCTCTCTTCCAGCATCTCCACCGTGGCTCCGCCGCCTCCGTCTCCGTATCCGAAACAGGTCAGCACGTTATCGTTGATGTCCTTGTTCTGATATCTCTGCCAGCATCCCATGATCTGGTTCGCATTCTGACGTCCGTTGTAAGTGGTTTCCGAAGTCCTTCTGCGATACAGTTCGGGATCCGTGATGTAATCATGGGTGGTGAGGAAATAGGTCAGGATCTCTGTTCCGTCGATGCCCTTCCACATAAAGGTATCGTTGGGTATCATGTTGAACTCGTTCCAGCCTATCTTTGTGGTCATGAAGTAATCTATACGGCTCTTCTTAAGGATCTGAGGCATGGCAGCACTGTATCCGAAAACATCGGGAAGCCACATCACTCTGTTATCGCTGATGTCGAACTCGTCCTTAAAGAATTTCTTTCCGAAAAGTATCTGGCGGATCAATGATTCACCGGACGCAAGATTACAATCCGCCTCCAGCCACATGGCGCCTTCGGTCTCCCATCTGCCCTCTCTGACTCTTTCCCTGATCCTTTCATAGATCTCGGGGCTTTCCTCTTTAACAAATTCATAGAGCTGAGGCTGACTGGACATGAACTTGAATTCCGGAAACATGTCCATCTCATAGAGCACCGTGGAGAAGCTCCTTAAAGCCTTCTCTCTGGTCTGTCTTAAAGGCCATTTCCACGCCACGTCGATGTGGGTGTGTCCCACACTGGAAACAGTGACGGAAGAAACGGGATCCCTTTCTATGAGGCTGTATTTTTCGGAGTAGATATATTTTTTAATATAGTCGTCGCAGGCTTTTACGGATGCATGAAATGCATTTGAACCCCTGTCTCTTAAGTCAAGGATGGAAACCACATCATTCAGCACTCTCAAGTACTCTCCCTGAAGTTTGTCCGTATCCTTCATGAGGCATGCGATCTCATAGGGAACCTTGAGATCGTAATAGAGTTCTTCCACATCCTCTTCAACGGCAGCCAGATCCAGGATCAAAAAGTCACTGGCGCTGCTTCCGTTAGAATAGGCGTAAAGTCCGTAATCGTACACTGTGCCGGGAATGGCATCCGAGCACATCACCACTTCGTTGTGGTTCATATCATGGCCGCAAACTATCTTATCATTGATGTAAACAAGGAACTGCGGATTGTCCGTGTTCCATATGTCGGTTGCTCCCGTATTTAAGGTAACCGTAACCCTTTTCCCCGCAAATGCGTTGGGAATGGTGATCTTGGTCTTAAAAGCGGCATGGGTCTCCGTTCCTCCCCATGTGTCGCTTCGTCCCATTTCGGTCCATACTCCCTCGTCGCTGAAGCAGGTCTCCCTTTCGCCGTATCCGATGTCCCGTTTCCTTACACCGGTAACGGGACAACGACCGCTTCTTCGCTCGGAGTTAAGGATATTCAGTATTCCCTTTATACGGTCCTTATAATAGTCCATTATGACTGCTTTCCTTTCACGTCCGCTTTCATCTGGATTTTATTCTCATACATTCTTTGATCGGCTATACGATAGGCCGAACGAACATTTCTCTTGTTCTCGCGTCTGGTGCACAGACCTCTTGCAGCACTCACTTTGTACTCTTTTCTCTTGGAATTGAGTTCCGATGTTTTCTGATCCAGGCGGCCCAGAAGCTGATTCAGGTTCAGCACCTCCGCATGGCGTATGATGACGACAAATTCGTCTCCGCCTGTCCTTCCGATGGTGGCAACGCTATCAAAAACACTCTTTAGGATACTTGCAAAATCCTTAAGCAGACGATCTCCTGCCGCATGGCCGTATTTATCGTTGACAGGCTTAAGGTTGTTCAGGTCAAAGGCGATGATGGCATAATCCGAATCATCCTGATCGATCTCATCGAAAACCAGCTCGCACTGACGTCTGTTGGCAAGTCCCGTCAGGAAATCGCTGTTGGCCATTTTTTCATAGACTTCCATTTCGCTGGCCTGATGTGCCTGATCCAGAATGTCCTCGGCAAAGTCGATGAACATGGCGATTACAAGGATGGCAGAACCCATGTAGGATATGCCGTCAAAAACACCCACGATCCTCTTGGAATAGACCAGGATGTTGTAATAGATGATATCTGTAGCTACGCAGAGGCTCAAAAATGCAATGCCTATGTAAAACGGCGCACTGACCTTTTCTTTTCTGATAATGGCATTTACAAAGCTTGATCCCATGTAACCTATCATGATCAGCATCATAAGGTGATGCATCTGAAGAAGGCGGGTCAGGTGAAGTATGTTGGTCACATGCAGGAACACGGACACCCCTACCAGCAACATGTCACCGTACAGCAGGAACTTGTAAACCGTAAGCCAGATGCCGGAGTTCTGCTTCTGGACCTTTGTGCCGTAAAAAGCAAAGAGGAAAATGGGAGCCAGATACAGGGAAATGTATTCCGACACAGTCTTCATCTGGTAATCTGCATTGATCAGTAAAATCGAATCGTGATCGCAGAATGACCAAAGCCCCACAAAAAAGCTGAAAAGACCGATATAAAGGATATGCTTGAACCTTGCATCAGAAAAGATGAACACAAGAGCCATCCCCGCCATGGCAAGTCCCACTATCATATCGCCGATGGCAATGGCCGCAGGCAGGAAATCCCGACGCAGCAGGTAGCCTGTGGCAGAGGCTGCAGGCATGATGACGGGAGCCACCAGCGCGTTGATGGCGTTGTTGTCTCCGGTCTTGTAGACTATCCTGATCTCCTTGCCCTCATATCCCAAAGGCAGTTCAACCTGATGTCTTCCGTAACCCACCAGTTTTCCGGAATCAAACTGCTTTTTACCGGAAACATATATGAGTTCATTCCCCACATAGACATCGATCTCCGAAAGATGGCTGTCCATAATGGCAACGGCAGAGGAGATCCCGCAGTAAGGCAGGGTGTTGGTCAACTCGATGATGTCTCCCTTCACCGTATTCCGAAGTTTATATTCATTTATATTAACGTCTTTCGTGGCGGCACCGTTCACGGAAACAGTCCACCCTTCACTCAACGTCTTGCTGTCAGGATCCCTCTTAATGCCTTTAAGCCCCAAACTCAGGAAAGCATAGAGGCTGATCATGATGCAGGTCATGGCAATCAATAGTCTGATCGTCTTCATCGTTTGATATTCTCCTTGTAATGTAGAATGCATATCATCCCATAATGCATATACAGAGTTTATTTTACTATTTTTAGCCCGATTATACAATCCAAATCCCAAAAATATTTTACAGCCGGTCTGTGTTCATGTACCCCTTTATCCATCAAAAAAGACAGCGGTTTTTCCGCTGTCTTCACGACTACAAGCCCTGCTTGTTAAGATTTGCTATGGTGGATATGATGTGTTCATGAGCCAGTTTCTCGGCAAGATCCCCGTTCCTGCTCTTTATGGCTTCAAGAATGGCTGCATGTTCCTCATTGGCCTTCTTCGCCCTCTCCTCACGCCCAAGGGAGATCTTTCTGATCCTCTCGACATAGTGATGATAGGTGGAAAGCTGATGCTCCAGGATCTTGCTGCCGGATGCCTTGTATATGGTCTCATGGAACTGACTGTCCAGTTCCACGATGGTCTCGTAATGCTTCTTTCCGATGTGGAAATTGGCGATATAGACATTTTCTTCGAGAGCCTCGATCTCTTCGTCCGTGATCCTCTCGCACGCCCAACGGGCGGCCAGACCCTCCAGATAGGAACGTATCACATAGATGTCATGAATGTCCTTCTGAGAGATCCCGTGAACATATGCCCCCTTGTTGGGAATGATATTTACAAGTCCTTCCAGTTCAAGTTGTCTGAGCGCCTCTCTCACGGGAGTTCTGCTGACTCCGAGCTCGTTTCCTATGGACACCTCCTTCAATTCTTCATTCTCTGCGTATTTGCCCGAAAGAATGTCTTCCCTGATACGATTGAACACTCTTCCCCGCAGGGAATACTTGTCGGTGACTTCCTTGGAAACTTCATCCGCCTCATTTCTGCCCGTTAAGTCGTTTTTTGTTTCGCTCATTTCTTCACCTGTTTTAATTTTTCGATGGTATCCATAATATAATCGGCAAATTCCTCACCGGTAACGCCCGTATCACGGCCCGTGATCACAAGTTTCTTTTCCGTAACGGTGCAGATATCCAGCGCCTTGTAAAGGAGATCTGCCTCTGTCTTTCGTCCGATGTGCGCAATGAGCATTGCGGCAGCACGGATGACACTGCAGGGATCCGCGTACTTTTCTCTGCCTTCGTTCACCATTCTGGGAGCAGATCCGTGGATAGCCTCAAACATTGCGTATCTCTTACCGATGTTGGCGGAACCTGCTGTTCCTACACCGCCCTGGAACTCTGCCGCTTCATCGGTGATAATGTCTCCGTAAAGGTTGGGAAGGACCACTACCTGGAAATCGCGGCGTCTGTTCTCGTCGATGAGTTTTGCGGTCATAATGTCGATGTACCAGTCGTCTGCAGTGATGTCGGGATACTCCTTGGCGATCTCTCTGAAGGTGTCAAGGAACTTTCCGTCTGTGGTCTTGATGATGTTGGCTTTTGTAACGGCCGTAACTCTGGTCTTACCGTTGGCTTTTGCAAATTCAAAGGCAGCGCGGATGATCCTCTCGCAACCCTGAGAAGTAACAACGGTAAAATCAACGCCCAGATCGTCGGTAACGTGAACGCCTTTGCTTCCCACAGCATATGCGCCTTCAGTGTTCTCTCTGTAAAAGGTCCAGTCGATGCCCTGCTCGGGGATCCTGACGGGTCTAACGTTTGCGAAAAGGTCCAGAGCCTTTCTCATGGCAACATTTGCGCTTTCAACGTTGGGCCAGGGATCTCCCTTTCTGGGGGTGGTGGTGGGTCCTTTTAATATTACGTCGCATTTTTTAAGTTCTTCAAGTACATCTGCGGGTATGGCAGCGTTCTCGGCAACTCTTCTCTCAATGGTAAGTCCGTCGATGTTCTTGAGAACGATCTTGCCTGCAGCGATATCATCTTTTAAAAGATATTCCATGATCCTGCTTGCCTGTTTGGTGATGGCGGGTCCGATGCCGTCTCCGCCGCAGACGCCGATAACGATCCTGTCAAGCTTTGAGTAATCCACAAAATCGCCCTGGCTCTTCATGTCTTCCACTCTCTTCAGCTGACTCAGAAGGAGTTCGCCAAACTTGGCTTTTGCTGCTTCAACCTGTGCTGTATAGTCCATATCTTTCTCCTTTTTCTATCTCATGACTTCCGGCAGGTCTGCGCCGCACTCTGGCCTGTAAAGCTCGATGAGATGCAGAAGTTCCTTGTCGGTGATCACGGTAATTCTACCATTATCAAACTCGTTGTCAACCCATTCTTTGATCTTTAAGACCATAGGATGGTTCTTGGAGATCTGCTCGTCTCCTTTAAGTTTAAAGTAAGCATTGAGCCAGCATGCTATGCCTGCAAGGCCCGATGTGTTTGAAACCGAAACCAGAGCGGGACGGTTCAGGAATTTCTCCGTATCGAAGATGTTGTAGATCTCTTCGTTCTTAAGAAGGCCGTCTGCGTGTATGCCCGCACGGGTAACGTTGAAGTTCTTTCCAACGAAAGGAGTTCTGGGAGGTATCTCGTAATCCAGTTCCTTTTGATAGTACTCGGCAAGTTCCGTGATGACCGTGGTGTCCATGCCGTCCAGGGTTCCTTTCAGCTGGGCATATTCGAACACCATAGCCTCAAGAGGTGTATTACCCGTCCTCTCACCTATGCCGAACAGCGAGCAGTTGACGCCGCTGGCTCCGTAAAGCCATGCTGTGGTGGAGTTGGTGACAGCCTTGTAAAAATCGTTGTGGCCATGCCACTCAAGAAGTTCGGAAGGAACGCCTCCGTGCATCATAAGGCCGTAGATTATGCCCTGTACGGAACGGGGGATCACCGCACCGGCGAAATTTACACCGTATCCCATGGTGTCGCAGGCACGGATCTTGACTGGGAGATTGTACTCGGCTCCCAGTTTCATAAGTTCAAAACAGAAAGGTATAACAAAACCGTATATGTCGGAACGGGTGATGTCTTCCAGATGGCAACGGGCAGCTATGCCTGTTTCAAGACATTCGCGTACAACGTTCAGGTAGTGTTCCATAGCCTGAGCGCGGGTCATTTTCATTTTGTAGAAGATGTGGTAATCCGAGCATGAAACCAGAATACCCGTTTCCTTCACTCCCAGATCTCTCACCAGTTCAAAGTCCTTCTTGTTGGCTCTGATCCAGGTGGTGCATTCCGGAAACCTGTATCCTCTCTCCATGCATTTATAGAGAGCGTCTCTGTCCTTTTTGCTGTATACAAAGAACTCGCTCTGACGGATGAGGCCGTTGGGACCGCCCAGCCTGTGCAGATAGTCATATATGGTCACGATCTGCTCGGTGGTATAAGGTGCTCTCGACTGCTGTCCGTCTCTGAAAGTGGTGTCCGTGATCCAGATCTCATCCGGGAAGCAATGGGGAACGATCCTGTCGTTGAACGCGATCTTCGGGATCTCGTCGTAGGGAAAAAGGTTACGGAAAACATTGGGTTTTACGACGTCAACCAGCTCGTACATGTGCTCTTCAAGCATGAGAAGATTGTTGTGCGGGTTGACTTGTACTTTTCGGTTTTTCATTACATCTTCAAGCATGGTTAAACTCCTCTTTCATAATGCGCAGTGATGATGTGCATTATTGTATACAATGATACTTGCTTTGACAACCCAAAAAATAAAAACATTTGGTATTATAATGTAGTGAAAAAAATGCCGATATAAAAGACAGAGGATAATTTTTAAGGGGGTTTCATGAAGATAATCATCAACACATTCAAATACGGAAACGCAAGGACAAGATTCGCTCTCCTCCTTATGGCGGTGGGACTTCTGTCCGGTGCGGGTATCCTGACCTACGCACTGATCAGCGGTAACTATGTGGCTTTGTTCGCTGCCCTCATTCTGCTGGTGGCCGACGTGGGTTTCATATTGAGCACCGATTTCCGAGATCTTCTGTTACCCAACCGCAAGAAGAAAGAAAAGCCCAAAAAAGAAAAGAAAGCATCCGACGATGATGAAGCCGGTGCTCTCGAATGGATCAGTTCAGATAAAGAAAAGAAAGAAAAGAGATCAAAAAAGGCAGTTAAGGAGGAAGAGGAAGATACTCCCTCCGGAAAAACATCCGCCAAAACTTCCGAAGAAAACGAAGAAGCGGAAAAAGCGGAAAAAAAGAAGATCATCCCTCCCGACGTCAATCCTCTCACCCTTTACGATCAGAAAAGATTCAAAAAGATCCTTGTGGAATACAAAGTCAAACAGGATCACGAGCTGGTGCTCATTGACAGCTGTGATCGGGAACACATCGTTGAATGCCCCGCCATTCTCTGGAAAGACAAGACCACAGCCTATCTTCTCCTTATAGAAGCCGAGCCCAGGATGATAAAATACAATCTTTACGATTACAACGAGATGCACATCCGGGCGGCAGTGGATGCGGATCCGAAACACGAATACCGTGATTTCAAGGAATCCACTTTCCTTGGAAAACTGTTCTCTCCTCTCCTTCCGAACTACACCACCATAGAAGACAAGGGAACCCACAAGACCACATGCAAAAAAGCCCTCTACGGCATAGGTCCCAACATTTACTGCACATCCAATTCCGTAAAGAACATAATCAAGGTTCTTTCCCTGAATATGGTACTCACGGAATCAAAGATCCAGAAAGGTTCCTACACCGACTGGTTCAAGAGGATCTACATATCCCGTCTCATGTACAGGGACAAGATCTTCTCCGCTCCCGAATATCAGGCTCAAGTCATGGGTATCCTGGATCAGATGTCCGAAAAGGCAACGGATACGGATTTTGCCGACAGTATCACCCAGATGCTGCTGGGAGGTCTCATCCCTCAGGAATATGCGGAATACGCAAACTTCAAGAGAAACAACCAAAACAAGTAAAAAACAGCACTGCTCGAAAGAACAGTGCTGTTTTTTTTGCTTATTTTTCAGGTACCAATTCTGTCATGATGCCGTAATTTGTAGCTCTTTCAACGAAGTCTTCCCTGTTTTCATAGAAATAAGTGTCAAATTGCGCACACAGTCCGGAACCTTTTCTGAAGAGTACTACGAAAACATCTTCACCAAGCATATAGTCGGAAATGTGTAGTTCGGGATAGTCAGTACCCTCTCCCACTTTGCTCTGAGCCGTGATGGCGCTGATGACAACAGCCTGTGCCTTGCCGGCGGAGATGGCGAAAAGCGCTTCTTCTTCGGTCTCTGCGGTGACGTACTTAAGACCGCGTTCCTTAACCACCGCTTCCGCATGGCTTCCTTCAACCACCGAGAAGGTCTTGTCCAAAAGCTGAGCTATGTCCTCGGTGTTGTCGTAATCCTCTTCCGTGAGGATGATGACTTCCTTATCGTAGAGATAAGGGGTGGAACAGCTGACATACTGAGTAAGAGCCCCGTCATAAATGACTCCGTTCCAGTAGCAGTCGATGAGTCCCGAAGAAAGTGCCCTCTGGATCTCCTCAGGATTTATAAGAACAAACTCGTAATCAGTCTCCAGCCATGAAAATGCAAAGAGCTTTGCAAGATCCGCATCAAATCCAACCCAGCCGCCCTTCGTCTTGTAGTTGAAGGGTTCCTGATCTCCGATGCCTATAGTGAGTTTTCCTTTATTCTTAACGTATTTGTAATCCGAATCCTCGGAAACGATATACTTCTGCTCTTCATTGCTTACGTCAGGGGTGTTCGGGTTTCCATTATCCTGACATGCGCCAAGACCGAGTACACAAGCCGCAGTCATAGTAATAGCAAATAATCTCTTGGTAAACTTATTCATCTTTAAACCTTCCTGCCTCTAAAAAATTAACCAAAGCATTTAAGGATTTTAGCACCACCCCATGATTAAGTCAACAATTTCCATATTTTTTTCACAATATCTCTTGCAGGTCATTTTTTAATATGATATAATCCTTTTGCATAATAGTTCGGCATACCATAACATTTATTTATACAAACAACCCGGCCTGTTCCTTGCAGCATGTAACGCACCACCACAAGGCGATCTCCGTTACCGCGGGCTCGGAGGTTTTTCGGAGGGTCCGCAATGTCGGAGGCACCATCGTTAACTTCATATCTTGTGTTCAACACCGTTGCAAAGCGGGGCAATCTTTCCGCCGCCGCCAAGGAACTTTTGATCAGTCAACCTGCGGTAAGCCGCAGTCTTTCGAAATTGGAAGAAGGTCTCTCGGTGAAACTGTTTATCAGAAATTCCCGCGGAGTAAGGCTAACTGAAGAAGGGGCCATACTCTACGAGCACACAAGAACCGCCTTTGATTCACTGGATCAGGCGCAAAAATGCATAGAACGTATCAACGCCCTGGGGATCGGAACTCTCCGCATCGGTGCCAGTTCCTCTCTCTGCGGCTATTTACTCATGCCCAAACTCAAGGACTTCATCAGGCATTCACCCAACATGAAGCCTCAGATATCCGTTTCTTCCACCACAGACATAGTGGCCAAGGTGGAGAACGGTCTTCTGGATGTGGGTCTGGTCAGTCGTCTTCCCTCCCTTCACAGGCTGGAATACGTGGAGATCATGCAGATCACGGACACCTTTGTAGCTTCTCCCGACTATGTATCCAAGCAGGAGAATATGGGCATAGGCTCACGTTCAAAAGAGATATTCGAAAAATCGGTGCTCTTCCTTCCTCAGGAAGGCAGCTACACCAGGCATCATATAGACGCCATTCTTGATTTCAATCAGGTTCTCCCCTCCTACATCACGGAGATCGAAAGTCCCGAATCACTGCGTGAGTTCGCCCTTTCAGGTGCGGGCATATCCGCCGTGGCCAGAGAATTTGTGCTGGAAGATCTCAAAAAAGGGCGGCTCACGGAACTTCCCCTCTCTCTGGGCGGTTCAAAGCGAAGCGTGGGGCTTTGTTATGCCAAGACCACATTGCAGTCCAAGGCCCTGGTCTCATTCTTAAACGTTTACAGGTAACCCCTGAAAGGAGCAAAAATGATAGAATTTATCAACACCAATTTTTCTCTGAAGCAAAAGATCGCGTTATATCGCATTCTTTATACGCTTAATGAAATGGATTTTTCCTATCTCCGCCCTCTTTTCTCGGGTTCTGTGACTGCACTGCTGCTGTTTTTCAGATTCGCGGCTCCGGAAAGTTTCATCCTTTCCCTTACCGTCACCCAGCTGGCTCTATTCAACACCTTATGCATCTCCTCGGTGCTTTGCTTCCTCATCTTCCTTCATCCTTACATCCGTAAGATAATCGCAAGATTCCGTATTTATAATTACAGACGCAAAAAAAGAGCGACCAGGTCGCTTTTCCGATTCAACTGATGTTGGATATATGTCGTTCTCCTAAAAGCGTTTTCGTCAGCCTAACGATGCGCACGAAAAAACTCCGCCCTAAGACGGAGTTTTTTTCATATGCAACAGAGGATTCCCGGACCCGCGGTGCAGCATTGCATGCACAGGCAATACATGCATATCCTTCCCACACCGGAAAACTCGCCGTAATTTGCGCGCCTGTCCTCGTACCACCTGCCGCCGGATTCCAGAAGTTCCACCAGTCGTGCGTATCTCGCATCCCCGGGGTTCATCTGCAACGCGGTCCTTGCGTGCTGTAATGCCGCCACATTGTTTCCCATGCCGGAATTTGCAATGGAACTGTAGTAGTACCACTCTCCGGTCCTGTCTTCTGAAGCCACATTGCTTAGGGCGTTCAACGCTTCCCTGTACCTTCCGGTGGAAATGTAATTTGCCGCGGCATTTATATAATTGCTCTCATTGCTGTAGGAATCCGTGTTTCGGCGGCTGTATCCTCCGAAACCTCCGAACCCTCCGAAGCCTCCGAAACCGAAGGGATCGTCATAACTTTCGGCACCGCTTCCCGAGGTTCTTTCGTCGTAGCCTCCCGTGTAGCCCCTTTCCCTGTCCTTAACGATCTGATGGTAGGCAGCCTGGATCTCCTTAAACTTCTCTTCCGCCTGATCCTTGTTGGGATTGTTGATGTTGGCATCGGGATGATATTTTCTGCAAAGATTCCTGTATTGCTTTTTTATGTCATCCATATCGGCGTTCTGCTGAACGCCCAGGACCTTATAAGGATCCGTCATCTTTTTCCGCCCCTTCGTTTATAGTGTCGATCTTCCCCCATATCCCCGAGTAGATCATATTCCTCAAAATATCAAGATTCTTGTCTATGGGAAGGACCTCAAAGGCCTTCGCCGCTTCCGCGGCCATCATTGTAAGGATCCGAACGCTTTCCGTTCCCCGTCCGATGGCGTTCAGAACAAAAGGATTGTAATTCCCGGACTTTTTGTCCTTGTCATAGTCTTCGAAAGCATCTGCAAGATAGACAAATTTACCGATGAAGAAACCCAGTTTTCTCAATGTGTCGCTCCACTCATCTTCCCTGAAGGCATATATCTCCCCCAGCATCTCGCCCGTAAGCCCCGCAGCGGCCTCTATGTCTTTTTCTTTGCGATCCTCAAGGGCATGGAGTTTTTCCATATAGTCGGAAACCGCCTTCGCCTGACGCGGATAAAGTTTTGCAACCTTTTTCCGTCCGTGCTTCAGAGCCAGAGCCCCGGTCTTTGCACCCACGTTTTTGGAATCATACCACCTGTCTTCGAGATTGTCGTAGGCAAGCAATATGTTCATGTCTGCCGCATAGGAAGCTGCCTCCCCCACCACAGCGTCATGTTTCTTCAGCAAATGGGGAGCACATCTCTTCTTTTCCTGTCTGCTGTCCAGGTCGTAAAGCCCGTCCAGGAGCAGCGCCAGAAAAGTCATATCAAAGCTCAGAACCAGCCTCCCCACAGTTCCGAGCCTCTGCCTCAAACACTGACACACACCGCAGTAGTAGGCCTTATATCGATTAAAATCCTTGACCTTTAATTCATTTTGATTAACGTTGACATATCCGAACATAGACTGCCTCGGTTTACTTTCTCTTACCGGTATAACCCGTAAATTTCGTTCCGCAGTTTCTGCAAGTGATCTCGATCTTACCGTGGTTCTTGGGAACCCTTACCTGCTTCTTGCATCCCGGACACTTAAAGAACTTGTAACCGCCGTCGGGAACCGCTCCGAATATGGCTTTAACAGAATTCAGAAAAGCATAGTATCTGTAATTTTCCCTGACCCTCTTTTCCCTGTTGACAGAGAAGATCCTCATGTACTCCAGAACGATGAGCCCCACCGAAACCACGAAAAGACTGCGTCTTACGTATTCGTTGGGTATGAATCCCGAAACCAGCAAAATAATAAGCCCCAGGATCATGATAAACTTGCCCAGTCCGTCAAGTCCGTATCTCCCCATCATAAAGTTTCTCAGGCCGTTGCCCATCTTTTTAAAAAATCCGTTATCCCTCATAAAAAATCGCCTCCGTGTAATATTCGATAACCAAAAAAGAATAATACACAGGGACGTGAATTACAATAAACAAAAGTGATCGACTTTCTAAATTTTTTCTGATCAAAAAGGGTACAATTTAAAGAGAGACACAACCTTCGAAGATCTCTATGACATGATTGATCTGTTTTTCGGCTTCCTCTGTTCCCAGAGCAACACCGATCTCTTCCGTCAATTTCGTGGAAACATTCTTGAAATATCTTTCATCCGTGGATGTAACTTTCTTTCCGTTCAAAGCTCTTGTCTGCTTGCGAACACACAAAGTTTTCAGCAGTTCCATCCATTTGACACAGTCCAGAGAATACATGGCTTCCTTGTAGATGAGTTCGCACTGCTTCTCATTGTCGATGACATATTCATTCAAACTGTCGATGCCGCTAAGGACTCTCTTGATCTCATCCGGTTTTAGGACAAGACGAACCTTAGCCTTGTCGTTACCGGTCGGCAGGTATATCACATTATTGCGGTTGTTTATCGGCACCATAATGTAATATTCCGTGTCGTCGTTCAGACCAGGCATCCCCTTAACAATGTCTTCAACCTTACAGACACCGTTATTACCATATTGAACTAAATCGCCTTTTTTAAACACTTTGCACCTGATTCCTTTCCAAGCCCCAAAGTTCTCCTAAAGTATATTATAGCACAAGACGGTAAAAATTGTAAGAGACGTTTTTTATTTAACAAATAGTTCTAAAGTCACCCCTGCCCTCTCACTAACGCAGGGCATAAAAAGTGCACCCGCCGTCTTGAATATGCTTTCGAAACAGAGGGTGCGTACTGCAAACATCAGCTATCTGTACAGTTCAGAGCATCACTTTCCCAGAAAAAGGATGGAAAATCCGTTGACGATGAGGGCAATGCCCGCAACGATAACAACAATGTCCATAACCATGCCTGCTTTGAAGATCAGGAAAAGTCCAGCAAGAATTACAACAGCACCGATGATGATGTTAACAAGTTTGTTCTTGCTTCCTCCGCGCAAAGCCGCAGCCAGATCCGTAAGGCCTTCCAGCACAAGAAGAACTCCTATGATGATGGGGAAAAGATCCACTATCATCTGAGGGAATATAAGAACCAGCACACCGGCAACAACGGCTATGATACCGATGCAAAGGTCTGTCGTGGACTTCCTGCCCTTGCCTGAGAAGTACTTGACGATCTCAAGCGCTCCGTAAACAATGATCACAATGGCAAGAACTTTCACCAGAAGGTTCAAAAGTCCGGCTCCCACGATCAGCATCAGAACACCGAGAACAATGCTGGCCAGAGCAAAGATCACGCTGTTCGAAAAGAAACTCTTAATAGATTTTGACATATGGTCCTCCCATTTGACGGCCCTTTCGGGGCCGAATTTTTTCTTCATTATAGCATTTTTCGGTTCTCATGTGAACCGTATCAAGGCTTGAATTTCTAATATAAATCTGCTAAAGTAAAGATTGTCAGATTAAAGCGATCCGACAATCTAAATTTTCTAATTTCTTCCGTATATGAAGAGATCAGAAGGAGGAGGACATATGGAGAGAAAGAAACGTAACGTCATCGTGGGACAGTCGGGAGGACCGACGGCAGCCATCAATTCATCACTGGCAGGAGTTTTCCGCACAGCCATAGACCGCGGCTACAAAAAGGTCTACGGAATGCTCCACGGAGTTCAGGGTCTGCTGGAGGGAAGATACATCGATCTTTCCGATCACATCCAGTCCGGTCTTGACGCCGAGCTTCTTAAAAGAACCCCTTCCGCCTACCTGGGCACCTGTCGTTACAAATTGCCCACCATCAATGAGAACAAAGAAGTTTATGAAAAGATATTCAAGATACTTGAAGACCTCGAAGTGGACTGCTTCATCTACATCGGCGGAAACGACTCCATGGACACCATAAAGAAGCTTTCCGACTACGCCATCATCTCCGGATCCGAAATCCGTTTTGTGGGCTGTCCCAAAACCATCGACAACGATCTTGCACTTACGGATCACACTCCCGGATACGGTTCTGCCGCCAAGTACATCGGCACTTCCGTAAAAGAGATCATCCGCGACGGCTGGAGTCTTGAAACCCAGCACGGTCAGGTTCTGGTCATTGAGATCATGGGAAGGAACGCAGGCTGGCTTACTGGAGCTTCCGTTCTCGCCAAAGGTGAAGACTGCGACGGTCCCGATGCCATCTATCTTCCCGAACTGCCATTTGACATTCCCACCTTCGTGGCGAAGGCAAAGGAACTCCTTAAGAAAAAAGCTTCGGTGGTCATTGCCGTTTCGGAAGGCATACACACCGCCGAAGGAAAATACATATGCGAAATGGACGAGTACTCCGACTACGTTGACGCCTTCGGCCACAAACAGTTGACGGGAACCGCCAGATACCTCTGCAACGTCCTCTCCCGCGAGATCGGATGCAAGACCAGGGCTATCGAGCTTTCCACCCTGCAGCGTTCCGCCAGCCATTGCGCCTCCAGGATCGACATCCTGGAAGCCTATGAAGTGGGCGGTGCTGCCATGAAAGCAGCCGACGAAGGCGACAGCGGAAAGATGGTGGTCATCAAGCGTCTTTCCGACGATCCCTATCAGGCAGGCACGGAAGTCAAGGATGTTCACAAGATCGCCAATGACGAGCGACTCGTTCCCAGAGAATGGATCACCAAGGACGGAACCTATGTCACCAATGAATTCATCACCTACGTAAGACCTCTCATCCAGGGTGACTTGGCTCCCATCATGGTAGACGGAATACCGAGACATTTGTACAGAAAAGGATATCAGGATCTTTTATAGCATTAAAAACCCGCTCCTTTCGGAGCGGGATATTTTTTGAAAAAAAAGGGCCTCCCCCAACCGACCTGACGATCAAAGAAGAACCTTTAAGTGAGCCACGCGGGACTCGAACCCGCGACACCTTGATTAAAAGTCAAGTGCTCTACCGCCTGAGCTAGTAGCCCATAATTTTTCTGAAGAAGCTGGGCTAGCTGGATTCGAACCAGCGAGTGCAGCAGTCAAAGTGCTGTGCCTTACCGCTTGGCGATAGCCCAATGTTTGCGGTGCCCTTAGTTCCTACAAAAAAGGGTGGATACAGGGACTCGAACCCTGGGCCTCCAGAGCCACAATCTGGCGCGCTAGCCAACTGCGCTATATCCACCATGAAAACCGAGTAAAAAATTGCAGCCTACGTTACGCAGACCGCTCATGTGCCAGAAGGGATTCGAACCCCCGACCCACGGCTTAGAAGGCCGTTGCTCTATCCAACTGAGCTACTGACACATAACTTAGTACAAAAAGTCTAAGTAAAAGCAGGTGATGGGAATCGAACCCACGTATCCAGCTTGGAAGGCTGGTGTTCTACCATTGAACCACACCTGCATATTATAAACTATTCAATTCTGATAGCTCGTCATCGCTCGTTTTTAAGTCTCTCAAGCGACAAGCGATAATTTACCACAGGTCAGACCATTTGTCAACAACATTTTTGTATATTTTTCAATAAAGAGATACAATAGGTTGTATATCGAGGTGACAGGATTTGAACCTGCGACCTCCTGCTCCCAAAGCAGGCGCTCCACCAAGCTGAGCCACACCTCGCGTTGCCTTTCGGCGAAAAGCAAACGGATTATACCGCAGCAGTCTTCAAATGTCAACCACTATCTCACCAGAGAAACACTGAGTTCACCCGCTGAGTTACCATCCTTTGTATAGAATATTTCCAACGTCTGAAGCCCTGTCTCGCAATCAAACAGCAACAAAGCATCATCAAAAAGTGATGTATCGCCGGAAGCCCTCACTCTTCCGAAAAGGGAGAGTTCTCCGGAGTTTACGGGCATAAGATCCTGAAGAACAAGATCAAGTTCCACACCATCCTCTGCCTTCACTCTTTCGCCTTTGAAGAAAGCTTTTCCCGTGGCGTTCAGAGTCTTGCTCTTCGTGTTGTATATGCCGCTTCCGTGGATGTTGAGAAGGATCTCTCCGTCTTTCTCGTACTCCAATACGAAGCCTGCTTCACGATTCAGATAGGTAAAGCCAGCTTTGATGCGCTCCGTGCTCTTCCCGCCGTCAGCTTTCGTTCCGGCTGCGGTAAGTTCCGCCATGGTCAGGCCTTCACTGACATTTATATAGAAAGCACCTTCAACGGTTTCATTTTCAAAGATCTTAAAACTTCTGTCCCTGACTTTTTTTTCAAAGAGATCCAGCGCTTCTTCATAGGTGTACTTTCCGGTAGAAAGGACAATGTAAGCTTTTTGCAGTTTCCTGTCATTTCTCGCATTTTCCGCGCACAAGAGAAAAGCCCTTTCCACATCGTCCGCGGTAAAACGGACATCCGTCTTTTTCTCCACCAGAAGAACACCGTCCAGCACGTTAATAAAATTGTCGTTTGAAGAAAGGACCGCATTTTTGAAAAGTTCCCCGAAAAACAGGCTTTCATATTTCTCCAGGAGTTTTTTGATCTTTTCTTTTTTTGCCGCACTTTTGCTCCCGGCTTTACTGAGATCCAGCACGTCTCCTTCATCGAAGTCGAAAATGGTGACACCGGACAGTGCATCTTTGATGCTGTAAACACTGCCTTCGTACCCCATGCTGAGTTTCTTCTCACCGTCAGGGCTGTCAAGCGCCTCAGGCCATATAAATATGCCTTCGTCATAATCTTTGGAAACAGAAACCTCTCCCACTGCCGTTCCACGTCCTTCCGCCCTAAGGATGTATTCTGAGCATATGATCTCATTTACGGTTTCAAGGCGTTTCACCACTGCTCCCGCAAGATACTCTTCATCGCTTGTTTTTTGGGGAGACTTGAAGTAGCCGTTCCTGTAACAGTAGAGCAAAACTGCCAGCACAACAAGAACAAGGCCGAGGAACATACGTCCTCTGCCTTTTCCTGTTTCTTTTATGCTTTTTTTCTCTTTTTCGAGTTCAGCCATCTTTTCCTTTATTCTTCATCACGCTTGGTCAAACGTGTCTCCATGAAGTGCCAGAGAGGGCCTGTGATGCATACGGATGAATATGCTCCGGCAACGATACCGAACATAAGGGGAACAGCAAATTCCCTGATGGAATCAACGCCGAAGATAACAAGGGCAAGCACCATAAGGAAGGTGGTAAGTGAAGTATTGATACTTCTGGAAAGGGTCTGGGTGATGGAACGGTCAACGATCTCGGTAACAGACTCCTTCTTAAGCTTTTCGGCCATATTTTCACGGATACGGTCGAAGATAACGATGGTGGCATTGATGGAATAACCTACGATGGTAAGCATGCAGGCAATGAAACTGTTGCCTACGGAAATCCTTACGAGGGCATAAAGCATGAGTACCATGAGTACGTCATGAACCAGTGCGATAACAGCGGATGCTGCAAAGTTGAAGTTCTTAAAACGTAACCAGATGTAGATGAGCATGCATACAACGGCAACAGCCACTGCGATGATGGCACGTCTTCTCATTTCCGCACTGACGCTTCCGGAGATGTTGTCTGTCTGGATCTGTGACTCATCTGCATTGTATTTTTCCACAAGAGCATTGATCAAAGATGCTCTCTGATCCTGATCGATCTCCATGGTCTTGATGATATAGGTGTTCTCGCCGGAGATCTTTGTGATCTGGGATGTCTTTGAAATAGTAGCCGATACAAGTTTCTCAAGTTCAAGGTTCATGTTGTCGGAATACTTATCGGGCAACGTTACGGAAAGTGATGTACCGCCGGAGAAATCAAGGCCGTAATTCAAAGCCTTACCGTCCTTGATACCGAAGACGATCATGCCAACAAATCCTGCAAGAATGAGCACACAGGAGGCAACAGCAAATTTGGGGCTGTACTTTACAAAATGGATGGTCTCTCTTTCCTTTGCAATACCGTAAAGTTTTTCGTTCTTGAATCCGATCTCATAAAGTCCCGTAAGGATCACCCTTGTAACCACAAGAGCCGTAAACATGGAAAGTACGATACCGATGGCAAGAGTGGTGGCAAAGCCTTTAACACCGCCGGAGGTCATGATGAAAAGAACCAGTGCGGCAATAAGTGTTGTAACATTTCCGTCAAGGATGGCACTGAAGGCCTTCTTGAAACCGTTCTTCATGGCGCTTCTTACTGTAAGGCCCTTGCCGATCTCTTCACGGATACGCTGGAATATGATGACATTGGCATCCACCGCCATACCTATTGAAAGGATGATACCGGCGATACCCTGCAACGTAAGTGTTGCTTCAAACGCATTCAGGAAAAATACCATGAGTCCCACGTAGATGACCAGTGCAAGAGAAGCCGCAAAACCGGGAACTCTGTAATAGCATATCATGAATAAAACAAGGATAGCCATACCTACCGCACCTGCGATAAGTGATGTTCTGATGGCGTCCTGACCGAGTCTTGCACCAACAACGCTGGAACGGAGTTCCGAAAGTTCCATGGGAAGAGCACCGATCCTGATGGTGGAAGCGAGCTGATCCGCAACATCATAGTTTTCCATATGATTGATCTCGGCAGAACCGCCTGTAATAGCCTGATTAACTATAGGTGCGGAAACCACATCATCGTCATAGATGATGGCGATCTGCTGACCGACACTGTTGGCAGTTCCCACAGCAAACTTTTCTGCACCCTCATCTGTCAGGTAAAGAGAAACCACATAATCACGGGATGAACTGTAATCGCTGCTCTGACGTGATCCTGCCTTTGCATCGGCAATGTCGTTACCTGTAAGAACGATGCCGCCTGCTTCCCTGATCTCTTCTATGGATCTTGCAAGCTTGTATCCGCTCTTGGCGGTGGTGTCGCGGACAATATTGTCCTTTCCGTATACAAAGTAAAGGGCTCCGGGATTACCGAGATCCTCAAGGATAGCTTCCGCATCCTCAACACCGGGGATCTCGACCGTGATCCTGTTGCTGCCTTCCTTGTAAACCGCTGCCTCTGTTGAGTAAACATCGGCACGGAGCTGCAACTTGTAGAGTGCATCGTTCATTGCCTCGTCCGAAGCGTCTTCTTCTGTCTTGTAAGTGATGCTGACACCACCCGCAAGGTCAAGACCCTTTTTGATGGCGGATGCGGAAAAGCTCTTGTCATCTCCGAATCCTGCCACGGACATAAATACAAGTAACCCTGCCACAGCAAGAGTTACCAAAAGTTTCAAACTGCCACTTAATTTCGCGTTCATTTTAAATTCTTCCTTTGATCTTATTTCTCATATTTCAAGCCAAATTCTTCCATTTTGGCTTTTTTCACCATTACAGAGGCCTTCAGTTCTTCTTTGTATGCCTCGATCTTCTTTAAAAGCTCATCATCCGATGCCGCAAGGATCTTCGCAGCCAATATGCCCGCATTTGCTCCGCCGTCGATAGCAACGGTGGCAACAGGGATTCCCGAAGGCATCTGCACTATGGAATAGAGAGAATCCATTCCCGAAAGAGCCGCAGATTTAATAGGAACACCGATGACAGGCAGGGGAAAGATCGCTGCGCACATTCCCGGAAGATGAGCCGCTCCGCCCGCTCCCGCAATGATGACCTTGAATCCCTTTTCCTTCGCACCTGCCGCGTAGTCAAAAAACACGTCAGGCATACGATGAGCCGATATGACCGTCATTTCATATTCAATGCCGAACTTTTCCAGCATTTCAGCCGCTTTTTTCATAATGGGAAAATCCGAATCGCTTCCCATTACAATACCAACTTTTGCCATATTTCCTCCCTTATTAACTTCTATCTTGAAATACCGTGGTTTTTCCGGTATGTTCAGTCAAAATCTCTTCTTCCTTCAACCTGTACTCGTTAAAGATCTTCTCCTGTAAAGGCGTAAAGGAAATGCATTCCCTTTTGTTCTCCGGTTCAAAACCGGGGATCATTTTCATTCCGCGACAGAGGATGTGCTGCTCTCCCACTGTTCCTTTTTCCGATAGAACTCTGAAGCACTCCGCATGTTTTGCCCCATAGGCCCTGTCAAACCAAAAAGCCGCATCGTTCCTGTGATCGTAAAGGAACTGAGGATTCACGTCCCCGGGCATTTTCTCAAATCTCTGTTCCACGTCGCTTTCCATGAACAATTCAAGATTGTCCTTCATGAAAGAACAATAGGAAACTTTTGCGTCGGCATAGGCTTTTTTCTCTGCTTCCGCCGAACTCATGACTTCCGCATATGCATCTCTGAATAAGCAGTAGATCTCAATGAAAAGTTCAAGGAAAACCGTCACTGCTTCCGTGTTTCCGCTTGCGGCGTACTTTAGGCAGCCATATACATCCGCTGCCATGAGACAAAGGAGCCGCCCCGTTTTCCTTTTAAGCTTTTCCACGGCAAAGGCCGGGTTTTCCAAAGCCTTTTCGTAATTTCCGGGCAGGAGGTTGAAATACATATCCTCCGTGGCCTCCCTGCCGGCTTTTTCCTTCATGACCCTGCAGAGTTTCTTCCAAAGGGTAGCAATGCTCCTAAAGGCAAAAGCCGCTTTCTCCTGGATCCCGTCGTCCTTCCCGCATTCTTTCTCTATTTCTGTTATACGCTCATAAGCGAGCTCATATCTTTCTTCGATAAAATCCATATATTTCCTGTCAGATCAGTCCGTAGACGTAAAGCCACAGGAGGTAGACCAGCAACAGTCCGTTCAGGACGATGCCGATGACCGGGAAGAGATAGCCCACTTCCCTTTCTTTTACGCCCTCATGTGCATAGACCAGCCCTATAATACAAAGCATCGCCGATGAGATCCCCAATGATCCCACCGGCTCCGCTGCTTTCCCTTCCATGTTTGCGGACATTGTGCTTGCGATGATGAACAATGCCACAGCCAAAAGGGCAAATATACACGAAACTATTCCTTTTTTTGAAGGCATCTTTCTTTTGAAGTCCGGTCCTGCCGACCTTCGACGCCTGAAAAGTCCGATCTTCATTATTGCTGAATCTTGTTTGTAATGATGCAGGCATTACTGTACTGCTCTTTGTATCTTACAAAGAAGTCCGCCTTGTCATATTCCACCAGTCCCTTAAGTGGATCGCAGACTATGATGGTTCCTCTTGTATTGTTGTATCCTGTGATGACCACACAATGCTCATTGTTTCGCCATGTGTAGTTCTGTCCGTTGATGTCCCAGGAATCGCCGTAGGTTGTGGGGGACAGGCTTACCGTTGTCCAGCATATGACAGGAACGCCGCTCTTTACGTATTTTAACAGTTCGTCCATTGTGGCGCCCGATACCTCCAGACACTTTTTCTGGATGTTCTTGTCCTTAAACCAGGCATTGGCAGCTTCAACAATGACGGAAGCATAACATCCGTAACTGTTTACGCTTGTTTTGGGGTCTCCGATATATGCCTCAAAGGGAGTCGCTTCTCCCGGCTTTGCGGTTTTTAAGAACTCTTCCGCCAAAGCCACCTTATTTACCTTATCGTAGCCCAAATATTTGAGGACTATGGCAAGACAGGTGATCTCCGGTCCGTTTATAAGTTCCGGCTTCTGCATGATGTTTTTTACATCCAGAACATATACATCCTCGCCGGATCTTGCCGCATCAAGGGTATATTCCATAACATCCAGATGAGTTGTTCCCACTCTTCTGGGCTTTTCCGTGGTAAGATACTCTCCGTAAACATAAGCATAGTTTCCGTTGTAAGAGATCTTGCTCCATCCGTTGGACAAGATAGCCACCCTGTGGACACAGTCATGTTCGGTAAGTGCTCCCGATATCAGGTACTCCGTAGACCATCCGGAACGAACATTGGCTGCCTCAGTGGCATAGACCCATTCGTCCACGGTCTTGCCGGCAGGCTCATCCGACAAAGGAGTGGGTGTGGCAATGATGAAGGGTGTGGCCGTGGGAACAAAGAAAGGATCGTCCGTGGGCGTAGGGGTCAAGACCCTGATGGTGACGCCTTTTTCATCTCCGTAAACATCATCCCCGCCGGAAACGATGGTATCTATGGTATCTCCCATCTTTTCGGCGATCTTGTAGCCGACGGCCGAATCAAATTTTCTCGTGGCATTGTCAAATATGGCCAGACCACAGCCCACACATATCACCGGTGCCAAAAATATCAATAATGCAAATATCAGCTTTTTCATCTTGCCTCTTTACGGGTCACAGTTTCAGAGTGATCTCCTTGCTGCCCGCTTCATATCTTCTGTATTTTACTCCCGCCGACTTGAGCATACGCTTTGCAGCGATATCTGTGTCCGTGTCGCGGTACTTGTCGGAGTAATAGATGATCTCCGATATGCCTGCCTGGATCAATGCTTTTGTACATTCATTGCAGGGGAAAAGGGTCGTGTAAACCTTGGATCCCTTGAGATCCGTTCCGGTGTAATTCAAAATGGCATTCAGCTCAGCATGGCATACATAAACGTACTTCGTTTCAAGGGTGGTGCCTTCTCTCTCCCAAGGATATTCATCATCGGAACATCCCTTAGGCATACCGTTGTATCCAACCGAAAGGATCTTGTTGTCCATGCTCACTATGCATGCGCCGACACATGTGTTCGGATCCTTGCTTCGTTGCGCCGAAAGAAGAGCTATTCCCATAAAGTACTCGTCCCACTTGAGATAATCGGCTTTTTTCATTTTCTTCTCCTTATTGAAAGCAAACAACGGTTCGGAGGATCTCCCAACCTGTCAAAGAGTTTTACACAATACGCTAATTGTTAATTGTAACTTAGGTTCTGTCAAAATGCAAGTGTTAGTTCTTTTAGCAGAAAAGCTTCCTTCTCTTTCTCCGTCTTATCACTGTGACAGCCGCTGCCGCCACGAGAAGGATCCCTGCAGGGATCAGTAAAAGCAGCATTTTGCCGTTGTTCCCGTCTTCATTGCTTACTACCGCGGGAGTCGGGGTGGGAGCAGATGTGGGGATCGGGGTGGGTGTGGGTGTCGGGGTAGGTGTAGGAGTCGGCGTAGGTGTGGGAGTAGGTGTAGGGGTGGGTGTAGGTGTAGGTGTCGGCGTAGGTGTCGGTGTTGCATAGATCCTGTAATGATCTCTGTAAGTGTATCCGCAGCCCGTGCATGTATACTCCGTATACCCGAAAACATCGGGTTCCGCTGCCACGACGTTCTCCGTATATTGAGGATCCTCGCACATCTCCGGATAAAGCACCCTGCTGTAATCCTTCACTTCCCCGTCAATGGACTTGTCATTGTTGTTTACGACCTTATCCCCATACTTGTTTCCGCTGAGTTTAAGTTCTCCCGTCCTGTATTCCATGATCTCCCCTATCAAAGACCTGCAATAGGCTCTTCTGTCGGTGTTCTTTTCAAAAAAATGAATGGTTCCCGTAACAACATTTCCCGACACGGTTCCCGCATATTTGAATCCCTTGGGATAGAAACGGTATATGCCTATGATGCCTCCGTTGTGGCAGTAACCGTACTCCGAAACATAGCCTTGAATGTTGATCCTGCAGTCGTATATGTCAACATATCCGCCGCCCAGGATGCCTCCCAGAAACTGTTCGTCCCTTTCGGCAGAATTCTTGTCTACGCAGATGAGGGTCACATTTGCGGTACACTTCTCGATCTTTCCGTTGCCGAAACCCACGATGCCTCCGACACCGTACTGAGGCGCATCCGCCCTGAGTTCGTTGAAGCAGTTCACTGCACAGTTGCTTATGACCGCGTTGTCGGTGTAGCCCGCAATTCCTCCCGTAAAGGCGCTGACATTGCAGTCGATAACGATCTTTTCGTTAAGAAGGGTCAGGTTCTCCACCGTGCCCGAGAGGGAACTGAACATCCCCGCAAAAAAAGTATCGTAAACCTTGTAATTTCCATCGTAGGTTTTATGAGTGTCTTCTCCGAGACTTGTAACAGTCAGGTTCATGATGGTGTGCCCGTTGCCGTCCAGACTTCCTGAAAAAGGAAAAGGGATCCACTCCTCTTCTGCCTCTGCCATGTCAATGTCCTTCCCCAGGATGTAAGTGCCGGAGGGGTTGTCTTTTATCCCCATGAGCCCCTTACAATCTTCTATCACCACAGGTGTCTCATATGTTTCAGGGGTTTCATCCGCATATGCTTTCTCCGATTGCTGCATTGCGAGAGCCACAACCATCGCCATCCCCGCCATGATCAACATAGGCTTTATAAGTCTCTTCATTTTCATTGTTTTGCTCCTATTTTGTTCCATATGCCCGTCCGGATGGGGCTTTTATTCTTGTATGCATCGGATTTTCCAAAAAACACAAAATCCGATGTATTTTAAACCTGCTTTCTGAAAGTAAAAAATGCATCGATTTTCATCCTTTTCCCTGTTCCGATGCATTCTAACATACTTTCAGGTGTTTTGATCAAAAAAAACGCATCAAGTTTCATCTTTTTTTCTTGTTCCGATGCATTTTAACACACTTTCAGGTGTTTTGATCAAAAAAAATGCATCGAGATTCATCTTTTATTCCCGTTCCGATGCATTTTACTTACTTTCTGCTGTTTTAAGTGAAATAATGCATATAATCCCGTAAAGTGTCGCTGATGGTTATCTGTGGTACGGCTCACCGTAACGCCCTTAAGGTCGAGCAAAAAACTCTGTATACCCGGATTGACGCTGTATACAGAGTTTATCCACTACACTCTTCTGATGATACTGTCGGCCTGGAAAGGCTTTGCGACGAAGGCATTTGCTCCTATCTCCAGTGCTTCCTTAACGATACTCTCCATGCATAACGCTGAAAGCATGATAACCCGTATGTCTTTATAGTTTGAGACAACGTGCCTCAGCACATCAAGCCCGTTCATCTCCGGCATATTGATATCCAGTATGCAAACATCCGGGTTTTCTTTTTCCAGTACTTTTAAAGCAACTTTTCCGTTATCTGCTTCAACTATCCTGTGACCGCTTTGAGAAAGCATATCTTTAAGCATCATTCTCATGAAATCTGAATCGTCCACGATCAAAACTTTCTTTGGTGTTTTATCTGTAACCTTTTCCCGTCCTTCAAACAGGCTGTCGATCTGATCCTGCTTTAAAATGTCCCCGAAAATGTTCAGTTTTTTACACGATTCGAAAAGATTATAACCGGAAGATATGCATCCCAGCAGATCATCTGCTGAAACAAAGAGTTTCTCTGACAATAACGGGATCATTGATATATCCGGAAGTGATATGCCATTCTCCCATCTAGAAACTGCCTGAGGAGTGACGTTAAGCTTTTGCCCCAGCTCTTCCTGTGTAAGATTCCTTTTTATTCTTAATTCCCTTATCTTAGTACCTATATCCATATACTGTTTTCCTCCTTTTAAAGTTGACCGTCACCCGCGCGCCCCGATCACTGTCAGGAAACATAGTATCAGATATTTATTTTCTTGTCACTCAATAGACAATTTAAAAAGAGCCGATATCCGAAGATACCGGCCATGCCCCATAATCGAATCCGGATGGGCGGCGTATCCATCATATCAGGTTCCCAAAGGGAGCGCAGGGTGCCTTTCCTGCTCGTCGGATTCATTACACTCAGAGGTTATTTCCACTTTTTTAAAATTATTTCAGATTGACAAATCTGCATTTTCATCATACCATAATTGCACAAGAAACGGGTTTTCACCGTACAGTCTATGACTCAAGCGGGCCACTCGTTTCTTTTTTTATCGTTGTAAGATCATACAAGTATTTTTTACCATCCTCATCATGTCTTACGAGCATTATTGCTGTAAATATATTGTATCTTTCAAGATCACCAAAGTTAACTTCCAAGATTTTGTATCAGATTTACCTTTCTATGCTGCCTTCGAATAATCAATAACCGATATTTCCTGCAATACAGACTTAGCAGAATTAACCAATCTTTCCAAGCATTCCGAAACTTCATCGGTAAAGGTGATCTCACCACATATCTGGCACTCAAGGCAAGGAACATTTTTTACCACTATAATGCAACCCTTGTATTCTACTGTAAACGTAGTGAATGTTTTAATCTTATCGTCATTAAAGCACGCATTGCACATAGTCATTTCTCCCTTCTTGTTTTATTATCAGCTTCCCAATGTTCATTATCCGGATGATAGGCAGAGATAATGATTATCTTTCTGCCGTTAAAACCCACTACAACATGAATAGCGCCATCTTTAACTTATTTAAAATCGGAAGGAATCGTTTCGCGCCCCTTCTTTACATAAAGGGATCTACTACCTATAATGAATTATAACACATTCAAGTACAGTAAACAATGTCAAAAAAACTTTTCAATCCCCCCTCACTCCGCATAAAACTCCGCCCCATCCTCAAGCCTTATGCAAGCAAGCCTTCCGCCCGGGAAGCAGGCACCGCAGTCTATGGCGATATGGTTGTTCCGATTAAAGATATACCCCGGGCGGTCATTACCCGGAATGTTCTGCGTCGGGGTGTGGCCCGTCACCACATATTTGTCCTCAAAGTAACATATATCATATTCCGCCCTGTGCCATACGAGATCATTAAGATCATATTCTTCGATATCCTTTCCCGGTACAAAACCCCGAGTCCGGCGTGAACAAGCAAAAACTCCTTTCCTCCCGCCTCGACTTCTTCGTAGACTTCAAAATCCTTTATAAATTCTATCATCTCCCGCCTTTTGTCATTAGACAGAGCCCTGAAGCCGTCTATGGTTGTCTTCCCTCCGTTAAAAATCCAATCCGAAAGTTTTCCGATCGTATCTTTGTCAAGCGCTTCTATTGATATCTCATCTATCTCCCGGCAGAGAAGATCAAGACAGTCTATTGCCATCACCTCATGGTTTCCCACAACACATACTGCATTATGCATTTC
>JAILRC010000047.1 GCA_024698485.1 Lachnospiraceae bacterium
GCCAAATAAGACCAGAAGGAGGTGCAACACAACTATGAGCAAGTATGAATTATGTTTAGTTGTTAGTGCAAAAGTAGAGGACAGCGTAAGAGATGCATCCGTTGAAGATGCAAAGAAGCTTATCACCAGATTCGGCGGCGAAGTTAAGAACGTTGAAGAGTGGGGTAAGAAGAGACTCGCTTACGAAGTTCAGAAGATGAACGAAGCATTTTACTACTTCATTCAGTTCGATGCTGAGACAACAGCTCCTGCAGAGATCGAAGACAGACTTCGCACAAGGGACAACGTTATCAGATTCTTGATCACAAGAGTCGAAGAGGCATAAAGTAGGAGGATTTCCTAATGAACAGAGTCATTTTAATGGGCAGACTCACAAGAGACCCTAACGTTTCATATGCACAGAAGGACAATTCAGCCATTGCAAGATTTACTCTTGCAGTTGACAGAAGAGTTTCCAGAAACAATGATTCGAACCAGCCCACAGCCGATTTTATTTCATGCGTCACATTCGGCAAGCAGGCAGAGTTCGCAGAGAAGTATTTGAGACAGGGTACGAAGGTAGCGCTTGAAGGAAGACTTCAGACAGGCAGCTACACCAACAAGGAAGGTCAGAAGGTCTATACTACGGATGTTATGGTTGACAACATCGAGTTCGCCGAGAGCAAGAATGCTCAGGGCAACGGAAGCGGCCAGGCATATGAAAGACCTCAGCCCAGCGGTACAGATTCAGGTTTTATGAACATTCCTGACGGTATCGATGAGGAACTGCCTTTCGCATAAGGAATCACCGGCTTAGTAAATATCGAAAGAATGGAGGAAAATACAATGACAGACGAAAGAGCAGCAGCAAGAAACAATGCTGAAGGTACCATGAAGAGACGTGTCGTTCGCAGAAGAAAGAAGGTTTGTGCTTTCTGTGCTGAGAAAGTAACCGAGATCGGATATAAGGATACTAAGAAGTTATCCAGATATGTTTCCGAAAGAGGCAAGATCCTTCCCAGACGTATCACAGGCACTTGCGCTAAGCATCAGAGAGCTTTAACAACAGCTGTTAAGCGTGCACGTCACGTAGCTCTCATGCCTTACACAGTAGAGTAAAAAAATTCAGCGGCTCGTCAGAGTCGCTGTTTTTTTATTCATGATAATGGGGGGAAGGACATTACTTCTTCATTCTGTTTAGCAACATGGATGTATCGATGATATCGGGTTCATTTTTCTTCGGAGGTTTTGCCTTCGGAGGTTTCTTACCTTTGTCCTCCTTATCGGAGGGCTTTTCTTTTTTATCTCCGGTGTCATGTTTCCCGGCGTGAGAAGGCTGTACCGCTTCTTTGCCGGTTTTTTTTGCTTTGAACTTTGTGATCAGACCCGAGAAGTAACCTTCGGGAAGGATCCTGAAACGGAAACGTCTGTAGGCTATGTCAAGGATAAAGAGCAGCAAAGCGGTCAGAAGGATGGGAACGGTAATGTCCTTCATGGCTTTTACCAGGCGGATGCTGTTGGTGAAGACCTGGGCAGGTGATGTTATTTCGGTTCCACCCACCAGTCTTGTGTATTCCGTAAGAAGTCCGGTATCTGTGTTGAATGTATATTCCGGTGAATACTTTTTGATGGCTGCGGTGGTGACACCGGATGTTACGATGCCGTTTTCCGATTGCTTTATGGCTATGGAGTAAACTCCTTCGCTTGTCAGATCGAAGTCAGTGGCAAATTCCCCGGGAGATTTGGGAAGAAGGGGAACCTCGTTTGTATTTCCCTGATCGTCCGTAATGACAGCGGTGACTGTGGTGCCGGCCGTGTAATCGTCCGTGTGATACTTTACCGTAGCCGAGGAAAGTTCCTGAGTGACTGTGGCATATGCACCGTCTGCCGTGTTTTTCTGTGTTATGAGCTGGATCAGATTGTTCCACAGGAGTGTGTTGTTTTCCCAGGCAAAGAAATTGCCGGACCAGTTTCCGGTCACATCCGAAGTCCAGGCTACCGTTTTTCCGAGGCCGTATTGCCAGTAGGAGAGGAGAGGGTATTCATCTTCCGTTTCAAACAACTGGATCGCTCTTGCTTTAAGGGTGGTGGCGATATAGGCCTTTATATCCGGAATACCGTTGGCTGCCACCTCTCGGATGATGTCATCTGAAGAAGTGAGGTAAACGGGGCCGGGACGGTCCACCAGATATTCGTTCTGGGTGAAGTAGATCTCCTGTGCGAAGATCTGAGGGAGTTTGTTGTTTTCTTTTACAACATACATTCTTCCGCCGGTGGATCTGGAAAGCTGGTCCATCAGAGGTTCGTTGCAGTCATCGCCTATGGCTATGGCCGAGAGGGTGATGTTCTTTTCCTTAAGCCTTAAAATGAGATTGTTGTAGCTGTTAAAGGAATCCTGACCGTCGGTGAGAAGGATGATGTGCTTTATGGTGGCATCATACTTCGAAAGATCGTTGGCAGCTGCCTCCACCGCAGGGTAAATGTTTGTTCCGCCTCGGATCTCTATGGTGCCTACCGCGTTTTTGATATCATCCGTGTCATTTCCCAGCTTTTGAAGGGGAACGACTCTGGAATAAGAGTCGTCGAAAGCAATGACACCCACGGAATCTTCACTTCGAAGGGTTTCCAGAGAACCGATGAGGGCACGTTTGGCGTCTTCCAGCTTTGATCCCGTGCCGCCTAAAGAACCCATGGAACCCGAGTGATCAATAACGAACATTATGGCCATGGAAGGGATCTCAGCTTCGCCGTCAATGTCCATTTCAACGGGAAGTATGGCTTCCAGAGGCGTATCCTTGTAAAGACCGAGGGCGAAGGAGTTTCGACCTCCGCAGGCGATGAGGCCTTTTCCGTAATCCTTCACATAGGAGGCTATGTTTTCCATAAATCCTTTGGGAAGGTCAAGAACGGAAACATTACAGAGCACTATGCCGGAGTACTCCAGCATTTCGGATATGGCTTCCGGGGCTGAGGCTGCGGGTAGTTTTTTACAGTCTATGCCCATGGAGGAGAACATCCGGTACAGCTGTTCGGCATCGCTTAATGTGCCTTCCAAAAGCAGGATGGGAGCCTTTTGGGATATGTTCGTGTAGGCTGAGTATTCGTTGTTAAGGGATATGGTGTCATCCACGGCTTCCACGGTGACTTTGTAGGTCTTGAGACCTGCATCCGTCTGGGTGTCGTAGAAGGGGATGAGACTGGTTCCCTTGGAAAGGTTTACGGTCTTTCTGTCCGTAAGTTTTCGCCCCTGATAGAGGGAAACCACTGCCGTGGTGGAAACGTTGCTCTCCACTTCCACCATTACTTTGAATATCTCGTCGGTTCCCACATTATCGGGAACCGTAACATTGCTCACATATACTTCGGAGGCGGTGGAAGAGGGGAGAGTGTAGGTCTTTACATCGCATCCCGCCAGGGTGACATCCGAAACCGTGTCCTTAAGATTTCCTACATTCTCGGCACCGTCGGAAAGGATGACTATCCTTCGGGCATATCCGTCCGGCATCAGGGAAAGCGCCAGGCTCACCGCATCCCGGAGATTTGTGGCGGAAGGGTCCACGTTTGTCTGTACACCGTGATAGATAACATTTTCCGATACAAAGTTCTCGACATAGGGGTTTTTTCCCACAGACACAACACCCACGTAGTCTCTGGAGGTCTTGGTCTTAATGGCACTGTTGACAAAATCCGTGATCCGGGCCACATGTTCTTTTGTGCTGTCCGAGGCGTCCACGATAAAGACTGTGGCAATGTTGGTGCCTTTCTGAAGGAAACTCACTCCCGACAGTGCAAAGATCAAAAGGCAAAAGACCAATCCTCTCAGGATGATCTGCTTGATCTTAAGATCCTTGGAACGCTGGTGCATGAAGCGATAGGAAAACACCAGCAGAGCGATCGCCGCCGGTATCAATAACAATATTAAAGGCTGTTCGATGTTGATTTTCATGGTTAATCCTTAATGTAAACGATCCATTCAAATGCCAGTATAAGAAGAAGCAGGATGATGACCGGAGTTCTGTAGTTCTTGGCCACCGTTGTGGTCGCATCCACCACCACCGTATTCTTGTCGGTGGTTTCGGTTGTGACGGTAGCGTTCACATATCTGCTTTCGGTGGTGTCAAAGTTTACGGCGAATGCCTCGGAACGGTCATTGTCCTTATTTAAGAAGTAAGCTCCGGGAGCATCCGTGTTTCTGAACAGGAGTGGAAGTTCATTCAGTTTCTCGGTCTTTCCGTCGGGAAAAACGAGAGAGGGGACCAAATCGTTCAAAGGAGCATTGATCCTGATGCTGCTTCCGCACGTGATGCCCGTTGTGGGAAGAAGATCCGAATTGCCCAGTTCTGAGATCAGGTTCCAGATGAGGATCGGGAAACGATAATCCAAAGGAAGATCCGTGTTGTGAAGATCAAAACCGATAAAACCGATCTTTCTGTTATCGTAATCTCCCACAAATCCGGCAGATCTGTTATCTGCCTCTATGAAGGAACGGGACCACATGGGCTGTTCTACAACCATAGTATCCGTCACACCGAAGGAATGGTCTTCGATCCCGACGGTATAAGGACTGTTTTCCAGCTTAAGATAGATGTTTTCGCAATTGTCGTCAATTTCGAAAAATTGCCCGGGGTCACAATGGATGAAAAGCAGGTTTCCTTCCGACGGAAGTTCTTTCGGTAACATGTCCTGACCGTCGATTATATAAAGGTCATATCCCTCCGCGGCCTTGCCCGAGAAAGTTTCGGGATCGTTGGTCTCGTGAAGGGTAATGTTCTCATTCAGCTCTATTGCCTTCTTAAGATAAATGTTTCTCGATGTCAAAAGCAGAACTCGCCCGCTCTTCTTGGCACTGTTTATGCAATAGGCCGTATTGTCCAGAGTCAGGGCATCGGGATTGTTTATCTCAGCCTTGATCACCGTACCCTGAAAATCCGATGTGTCAAAATAGAGGACCATGCTCTTTCCGGGCTCCAGGGAGGAATAGGTCATGACATTTAAAAGTTCTCCGTCCCCGTAAAGGTTGATGTCTCCGGACACCGGAGATGTGCCGTGGTTTGTGATGCAGGCCAGAATGTTGAGCTTGTCATTCTTTTGCGCGGAACTTACGTAGTCAAGAGAAACGTTTTCCGCAGGTGCCGCAAAATTATAAATGGTACCCGAAAGACTTCCCAGAGAGATGGGAGAGTCGGTGAAAACCGTAACCGCCAGTCCCGCATCTCCCGCCGCAAGACCCTGACATATGGAGAGTCCGCCCTTACAGTCGCCTGCAAGTGTGGTGCCTTCGATACTGTCTATGGCATTCAGCACCGCCGATCTGTCCAGAGACCCGGACAGGAGCGATGAGGTGCGATCGGAGCAGGCAATGACCGTAACGGCTGTGTTGTCCGAAAGTGTCTTGACGTATTCCCTTGCGGCATTTTTAGCGTAATCCAGTCTGGTCTTTTTGTTGCTCAGAACGGTGTTCATGCTTCCGCTGTTATCAATGAGAAGCACAACGTTTTCCGAAGTCTCGGCCGTGGAGGCGAGATAGGGAGACATGAGGGCAAAGATCAGCACCAGTATGGTGATGATCTGGATTATGAGTAATTTGTTTTTTTTGAGCTTTTCCCAGGGAGTGTCCGATTCCTTGTTGCGGTACATCTCGTTCCATAAAAAAAGCGAAGGAACGGGGTGATTCACGGCCTTCTGTTTCAGAAGGTACATGATGATGACGATGGGGATCAGGATCAGCAGGAAAAGCGGCCAAAGATGCATGAAACGCATGTTCTAACCTCTTAATATGGTTTCGTAACTGTTTTCTGTGCTTGCCAGAACGTACTTTGCTCCGTATTTCTTACACAGACCTTCTATTTTCTTTAAAAAGCTGTCTTTTGTTGCCGCATAATCTCTTTCCAGGGAAGAGGAGCCTGTAACCTTGAGATTTTTACCTGTTTCCGAATCCACCAGACTGAAGGTGCCTGTGAGTTCCGGACTCAGTTCCTCTTTGGAAAGCACATGTATCAGGAAGATCTCCTGTTTCTTATGGGCAAGATATTTAAGAACATCTTCCAGATCGTCTGTGTAAAAATCCGAGATCACCACAGACATTCCGCGAAGCTTGATATCTTCGGAGCATATGCTTTTCAGAAGGTCGTTCTCTCCCCCGGGGGTCATGGAGGAAAGGTTGTCGGTGATCCGCGAAAAGCCCTGCTTTCCCGTAACGCCCTTGAAGGTCTCGCATTTGTTGCCCCTGAGGAAATTAAGGATAACTCTGTCCGAGTGGTCCAGGATGCAGTAGGAGAGGGCAGCGGCGATCTGTTTTGCAAGCTTTATCTTGCTGTTTTCACCGTAGTTCATGGATGCGCTTCCGTCCAGATAGATCCTGAAAAGACCTTCCTTTTCTTCCATGAAGAGCTTGATGAACAGGCGGTCAAAGCGGGCATATGCATTCCAGTCGATGCGGCGTATGTCGTCGCCGGGAAGATATTCGCGGAAATCCGAGAATTCCACGCTGCTTCCCTTGGCATTTGATTTTCGTCCGCCGTTTGCTCCCGCGGCCAGTTTCATCTTCAGGTTGATCCTGAACAGAGACAGGCTTTTGTAGAATTCGGCATTAAAGGTGTCGTCGTAAACCATTTATTCCGTAACCTCTGAAATGATCTGAGAAATGATGGTGTCTGTGTTCACGCCGTCGGCCATTGCTTCGAATGTAACGGCGATACGGTGTCTTAAAGCAGGATAAGCCACTGCTCTTACGTCATCGAAGGAAACATTGGCTCTGCCTTCAAGAAGGGCGCGGGCCTTTGAAGCGTTGAAGATGGCCTGAGCAGCTCTGGGAGACGCTCCGCAGGATACATATTTTTTAATGTATTCTGTAGCACCGGGAACTTCGGGATGTGTAGCCACCACCAGCTTCAGGGCATATTCTTCAACGGCGCTTGACAGCTTGATGTCACGGATGATGTTCCTGATTCGAAGGATCTCTTCGCCGCTCATGATGGGATTTATCTCCGTTTTCTTGTTGGTGACGGTGATGTCCATGATCTGCTTCAGCTCATCGAGAGTGGGGAAATCCACCTGGATCTTGAACATAAAACGGTCCAGCTGAGCCTCGGGAAGAGGGTAGGTTCCTTCGTTCTCGATGGGGTTCTGGGTGGCCAGGACCATGAAAGGAGCAGGCATTTCATAGGTCTTCTTACCTACTGTGACTGTCTTTTCCTGCATGGCTTCCAGAAGAGCCGACTGAGTCTTGGGAGTGGCACGGTTTATTTCGTCTGCCAGTACCAGATTGGAAAAAATGGGACCGGGCTCAAAGGAGAAAACGTTGTTTCCGTTTTCCTTGATGATGAGATTGGTACCTGTAACGTCCGCAGGCATCAGGTCAGGTGTGAACTGTATTCTTGAAAAGGCTATGTTGAAAACCTTTGCGATGGTCTTTACCAGCTGGGTCTTTCCAAGACCGGGAACACCTTCCAGAAGAACGTTTCCGTTGGTGAGCATGGCAATGATGACTTCTCTGATGACAGTCTTCTGACCGATGATGCCTTTACCGATCTCTTTTTCGCAAAGTGATACTTTTTCGACTATTTCCTGTAGATCTTTTTCTTCCATTGTTCCTCCTACTCTGATAACTCAGAGAAATAATTTTTTACGACGTCTTTCATGGCTTCCGGTACCGAGGATGAATTCAGAGCCGAATATGCCATTCCTGTATATGCTGATATGACTGTTTCATAATCTGCGGCGGTTCCGGCGAATGTGAGACCTTCGGTGGTCTTTATGAGCTGGCTGTCACCGCCTCCGTTGTCCCGGCCTGTGATACCGAAGTTGTTGAAATCGTTGGGGACAGTGATCATTTCACCTTTGTTCACGGTTCCTTCGGTTCCTTTATCGGTGCCGTTGTACCAGCCGTTGCCGCCCTGACCTTGACCCTGGCCCTGGCCTTGACCCTGGCCCTGGCCTTGACCCTGGCCCTGACCCTGGCCCTGACTCTGGCCTTGACCCTGACCTTGGCCTTGACCTTGTTCCTGTCCTTGACCTTGGCCCTGACCCTGGTTTTGATCCTGACTCTGGCCTTGGTTTTGATCCTGATTCTGGCCTTGACCCTGACCTTGTTCCGTGCCTGACTGCTGTCCTTCGGAGGTCTGTCCCCGGGTTCCGGCAGAAGCATTACCGTCGGCCTCTGCCTGACCTGCGTTATTTGAAGCGGTAACATTGGAAGCCTTAATATTGGCTGCCAGTTCTTTTGCTGCCTGACGGAACTTTTCGTCATTTAGTTCACCGCTGTTGGCAAGATCCTCAAGGGCTTCCGTGAGATCGCTCTTTTCTTCCGGGCTCAGCTGTTTGGCATATTCCGAAAGTTCGTTCATGGCTTTGCGGTCGAAACGGTCTTTGGCTTTTTGGACATCCGTCTTGGTGCTTGCTTTTTTCATTTCCGCAAGACTGTTGCGATAGAGGGATTCGAGCTTTTGCATCTCCTCAGGGGAGATCTCGGGGATATCTGCCAGTTTTTTAGCTTCTTCCTTGAGCTTTTCGGCGGTCTCCTCTATGTTTTCCCGCACTTCCTGTCTGGTGGCTGCGATCTCCTTTGCAGGAGTGTCGATGAAGAAAGAAGCGGCAGTCATGAAAGCAAAAGAGAAGAGTATGGCAAGACGGGTGTAGGAGGTCTTGCGTCTGAAACACTGCGAAAGGTCGAAGGTCTCTATGCTGCGAAGGGTATTCCTGCGCTGGATGAGCGACATGTCGTCGTCCTCGTTCAGATTTTCCAAGGCTGTGGAGAGCCTCTCCTCGAGACCGCATTTGTCACCTGCGGCCGCTGCTTTTTTAAGATCCGGGGTGGTCACCAGAGTGAAGATGATGAAACCAAGGATCGAAAGGAGAAGGAAAGCTGCTCCGTAAAGCCACGATCTGCCCAGTGGAATAAAGAGCGACAGGAGCATTACCGCCATAAATCCCGTGAGACCCGTGAGAAAACCGTTGGACAGGGCATCTGCGAGGCGGCGTTTCATGAGTTTTTTTCTTATTCTTTTGATAAAACTAATTATCTGTTTTCTTTCCATGTTTTTTCCTGTTTACTCTGTAAAGAGCACGTGATGCGTTTTTCAGCATGAATACGCCTACAGCGGTCTGCAATATGTAACTTACGATCCACCAGTATCTTATGAAGAAGTTTGAAGGATCGAAATCGGAGATTTCCGCAAGGATCCTTGCCATTCCCTTGTATGAGGAACCGCTTCCCATGGAAAGACCTACGGTCTTGTCCAAAATGTCATATACAGTGGTGGCAGGATTAAAATAAAGTACAGCATAGATCCAGTCACCTGAAGTGAAAGAACCGTAGGAGCGGCCGTTGAAGATGGCAAAGGTCAATTTTGTGGTAAGGCAAAGGAACATGCTTCCGATCACGATGATGAACACCATGGCCAGATTAACCGCAGCCGCATGGGATGATTTTCTTACCACCGAGGAGAAAAAGATACCGAAGGTGGAAAGATACATTGCTGTGGCAAGTACCGAAAGCAGCACCGCAAAGAGCTGCAAGAGGGTAATGCCGCCGTAGAGCAGCACTATGGTCAGGAAAGGAAGTATGGAGACCACGATGGACAAGGTGTAAATGACTGATGAAACGTACTTGCCCAGAATGATGTCAAAGTTTGAAAGATTGGTGGTGAGCAGTACGTCCAGAGTCTGACGCTCCCTTTCGTTGGATATGGCCGGTCCCGTTTCCAGAGGGACCACGATGCATATGATTGCGCTGATGGTGATGATGAATCCGTCGAAAACATAGGTAAAGTTCTGAATATCGAAGGATTCGTTGTTTGCAAGCGAAACATTTGAAATGAGCAGGAAAAGCAGGAAGAAAAGGGCTATGACGATGTTAAGTACAAAAAAACTCACGGCCATGTTCTTTTTCTTGGCTTTTATGCTCATGTCCTTTAAAAGGACTGCGTTTTTAAGCGTTATCGGCAACATTTGTCTTCCCCTCCATTATGTTAAGAAATACATTTTCTACGTTTTCGTGCTTCTTGGCGAATGTGGCCACCGGAATGTCGTTGGTCACCAGTTTTCGGAGAAGTTCGGTGTATTCCCTGTCGCTTCCCGCAGCAGTGAGAGTGATACCGGAAGCGGTGGGTTCCGCAGTCTTTACGAAAGGACATTCGCGGATCAGGGAAAGAGCACGTCCCGGATCTCCCGAGAAGGTGATCTCGATGTATTCGCCTCCCGCCGAAAGTGCGAGAGCATCTTCAACGGAACCGTTAAATTTCATCTCCCCGTGACTGATAATGCCTATGGAAGAGCACATTTCGATGAGCTCGGGAAGGATGTGGGAGGAGATGATTATGGTCTTTCCCATGGAGGAAAGGTTCTTTAAGATCTCCTTGAGTTCGTGACGGGCCTTGGGATCCAGTCCTGAAGCGGGTTCGTCCAGAAAAAGGATCTTGGGGTTCTGAACCAGCGCTCTGGCTACGCAGAGCTTCTGTTTCATTCCTCTGGAAAGAGAATCTACCTGAGTGTTTGCCTTGTCCGACAGGTTTACCAGTTCCAGAAGATTGTCCGTGAGGGTATCTGCCGCTTTGCCCCAGATGTTGTACGTACCCGCAAAGAAGTGAAGGTACTCCGAGGCGGTGAGATCGGCATATACACCGAAAAAGTCGGGCACATATCCCACCTTGCCCCTTAAGACCGAAAGGGAACGACGGGAGAGAACACTGTTACCGTCTATGATAACGGAGCCGCTGTCGGCTCTTTCAAGACCCACGCATATCTTCATGGTGGTGGTCTTTCCGGCACCGTTGGCACCTACAAAGCCGAAAAGCTCTCCGTCTTTTACGGTAAGCGAAAGATTGTTCAAAGCCTTAAAGGTACCGAAGGATTTGTTTAGATTCTGTATTTCGAGCATTTTAGCACCTCCGGTTAATTAATTGAAAGGGGTACGGCCATATAGACGATCTCGACTATATTCTCCGAGCAATGGCTGTCCTTGGTGACGATGGAATTACTCTTATCGGCATTAAATCCGATGAAGTAAGGGGTAACGCTCAGCTCTTCGGGGATTCCCTGCTCATTGAGGCCGAAGTCTTCGAAGATCTCTTTTCTGGTCTTTCCGTAGTAGGTGGATCTGCCGTAGTAATATCCGCCCATAGCGGTGGAAACATTACGTTCCAGATGCATCAGCCGATCCAGTTCCTGCATTCCGGAATCGTTGTCAAAAAGGTGGACAAGAGCATGGTAGTGCAGGAAGTATTTTTTGAAATCGTTGTTCTTAAAGCCGAACATGTAGTAAGCAAAACCTGTGGTGCGTCCGGACAACTGCTCCAAGACATATGCGGTGTTGGTATAGTTTTCATATTCTCTGAATACGGATACGGGGGTGATCTGTGAAAGATCCACCGTTTCTCCCGGAGTAACGGTACCCAGAGGGTAGATGGTCAAACCTGTAAAGACGGAACAGTTTTCAAGGGTTGCCGTACCGTTGTTAGTAAAATACCCCGTAAGCTTGTAGTCGGAATAGGAAGCATGGGCTTTAAGGTTTAGGACACTGTGGTCCGAAGTACCCGTGAAGGAAAAGTCCTGCTTTGCAAGAGCCGCATTTGCATAAAGAGAGACGGCATTGCAATCTTCTTCATCCAGCCAGCCTATGTTGTAATCTGTGATCTCGGTGTTGGTGGTGGAGTTGTAGTAGTTATAAGTCCTTTCCTGTAACAGGTTGGGGGTGTGGGCAGCGTCAAATCGCAGCGTATATTTTTTGTTCTTGGGAAGGATCGCACAGGCCAGCATCTTTTCGTTTACAAGGTTTTCCTTCACTTCCGAGAATTTGATGGCATTGATGGTGGGCTGGGAGATCCTGGTGGTAAGGCTTACAAAAAGAACCAGGATCGTGGCTGTAACCGCAAGAGCAGGCTGAACTGCCCAAAGGTAGATGGTCTTTTTTCTCTTTTTCAGCACGAAGTAAGACACAAAGGCAATGACGATATATACACCGAAAATGAGAAAATATGCGGGGATGGGCAGGAGATTACCCACGCCGAGGTTGTCCGCTGTGCGGATGTCTTCATAGGAATTGTTTCTCTGGTATCTGGTCCCACCGTTGGAATAGAGATCGTACAGTTCGCCTCCGATGCAATGGAGAACCGCTTCGGAGATCCTCTTTTCAAAGACGAAACTGTCAACAAAAGGCGGCTTTGAAATGTCTATTGAGAAAACGCATATGTTTCCGTTGCCGTAATCAAAAAGATTTGCCAGGGGAAAGACGTTTCCTTCCGAGGTTTCCGCATAGAGAAGAGGAGATCCGGAAAGGAGATCGCAGACATGGGCTGTATAGTATTCGCTTTCGGAAGTTTCTTTGACGGCGGTACTGTGTTGCTTTGAGTAATCCTTTTTTGCATATTCGGCCAGGAGATCCGGGTACAGGGTATGTACGAACTCATAGTTCAGGGTTTCCTCGTATTTTTCCACTTCATCGGGGGTATAGTATTTTATCATGAAACTGTGAGTATCCCGGAAAAGATAATACCAGTAAGTCTCGTAGATCTTATCTTTGTACTCCTTCAGGAAATATTCGGCTTTTTCGTCCATTGAGGGGAGAGAAGTGTATTCTTCCCTCTCAAAGAATTCCGGTTCCACTGCTTTTGCAAGCTCCGAGATTACGATGGCAATATCGGAGTAATCAATGTAATCGTTTCCCCAATAATAGTTTTCTTTCAGAGGAACGGTTTCTCCGAAGAGGGTCTTGTATGTGTGAAGATCGCCGGTCTGTACGGCACTTAATTCGGGAAACCCTTTTAAAACTTTGGAGGCTCCTGTGCCTGTTCCCACGATAAGCAGACCGCCTGCTGCGGTCCAATCGACTATGGCCTTGCGCTGCTTTTCGGTCAGGCGGTCGGAGGAATAATCCGTGAGAATGATGACATGAAAGGTATCCAGGGCAAGAGGATCTTCCAAAATGTTGTTTTCACTGAGTTTTGTGGTGAGATACTGTACCGAGGACAGCCCTGTCATGAAAAAGCCGGACAGGGGCGAAAGAGCATTATAGTCATCGCTCAGAATGCCCACTCTCGCCTGGGTGATGCCGGAGCGGAACTGAAGTTTTATCTTCTTCTCCTGTACCGTACGGCCTTTGTGATCCGTAAGACGTATGAGGCAGTTTTCAGCGGCGGCCTGAACTTTGACGGTCCTGCTGATGGATTTGGAGGCACCTGCGGCAAGAGAGACTTTTGTTTCGTAGCCCACTACCTCGGAGTCGTTTACGGGAATAAGGATCCATACGGAGCCGGAAAAATCGCTGCCGTTGTTTTTCAGATCCACCGTAAAGGGTGCGTAGGTCTCGGTTTCCAGAAAACCGTTGTAACCGTAGGTTAAAGATACTTCGATGGAATCGGCTGGGCGCGCAGCCACAGCCGTTACCGGTGCGAAAAGAGTGAAGATGGTTGCACATGTGGCGATACCTGCCACAACCCTTTTCATAAGCTTTTTAAATTGCATTTTTTCATACTCCTTAATGAAAATGATGCGTCGTCACTGTGATGACGGCTCAATTACGTTAATTATATAATAAATCGGGGGTAATTGCACCAGAAAACATATAATACGGTTATTTTTCTCCCCAAAGAAAATACCGAAAAAAATGAAGTTTCGTTTCGCATAACAAGTGAATAATTTTGCATTTCCTTTCACAGACCCTTCGGGTTTTTTTCTTGATTTTTTCACATTTCTAATGTAAGATGAATTTTGTATGTGTATAATTGGGGAAAATTTTTCAGGAGGGCAACTGAAACATGGATTTCTTCACTATTTTGACGTTCCTGGGAGGGATCGCGTTCTTCCTTTTCGGAATGGACACCATGGGAAAGTATTTGGAAAAACTTTCCGGAGGTAAGCTGGAAACCGTGCTGGCTAAGCTTACGTCCAAAAGGATCACTGCCGTGACGCTGGGCGCTCTTGTTACCGCGGTTTTGCAGTCTTCAACCACAACATCGGTTATGGTGGTGGGACTTGTAAACTCGGGCATCATGAAACTGTCTCAGGCAGTGGGTGTTCTGATGGGAGCGAACATCGGAACCACCATCACCGCATGGATATTGTCTCTTGCGGGAATGGGAAACGAGGCACCCTTTATCCTGCAACTGTTTAAACCCGCATCTCTTGCCGGAATCCTGGGTATCGTCGGCATATTGATGCGTATGCTTGCCAAGAAGGAAAAACGCAAGGACATAGGAACCATACTTTTGGGCTTTTCCCTTCTCATGTTCGGTATGACCACCATGGCGGGAGCTGTGGCTCCTTTGGCGGAACTTCCCGAAGTGCAGGAAATCCTTGTGAGATTTAAGAATCCCATTCTGGGCGTACTGGCAGGGCTTGTACTTACCGTACTTGTTCAGAGTTCCGCAACCTCCATCGGTATACTTCAGGCTTTCTGCGTTACGGGAGCGGTCACCTATTCCGTTGCCATTCCCATCATCATGGGACAGAACATCGGAACATGTTTCAAAGCATTGATATCTGCCGTGGGTGCATCAAAAAATGCCAAAAGAGCATCTTTCGTGCATCTTTACTTTAACCTTATAGGAACGGTGCTGTTCCTGGCCGTCTTCTATGCGGCAAATGCGGTTTTTGGATTTGCTTTCGTCGAAGATGCGGCAGGCGCGGACAAGATCGCAATGATCCACAGTTTGTTCAACATCGGTACCACAGTGGTTCTTTTCCCCTTTGCAAGTCTCATAGAAAAACTTGCCACTCTTACGGTAAAGGATGTGAAGAAATCGGATGAGAACGAAAAGAAGGAATTCAAACTTCTGGATGTAAGATTCCTTGATACGCCCACATTCGCCATCGAACAGTGTAAGGCAGTTACCCTGAACATGGCAAACATTGCCAAAGCTGCGCTTTTTACCGCTGTCGAGATCATTTCGTCCTATGACAAGAATAAGGCGGAAAGAGTGGTTCAGCTGGAAGAGGATGCGGACGTTTACGAAGATGAACTGGGAAGTTATCTCGTAAAGGTTGCAAACAAGCGGCTTTCAAAGAAAGACAGTAACGCAGTTGCAAAGATACTTCATTGCATCAGCGATTTCGAAAGAATATCCGACCACGCTCTGAACATCAAGGAAGCAGCGGAGGAAATGAACAGAAAGGACATTCATTTTTCCGGTGAAGCACTTAAGGAACTGGAAGTTCTGGTAAGAGCGGTGGAAAACATCGTTTCCGAGACGGTGGAAGCCTTTGCCACCGAGAACACGGAGATCGCCCGTAAGGTGGAACCTCTGGAACAGGTCATCGATGATCTTACCCAGCAGATCAAGGGCAGGCACATCGATCGTCTTGTCAAGGGCAAATGCACCATCGAACTGGGCTTTGTTCTTACAGACCTCATCACGAACTATGAAAGGATCTCCGATCACTGCTCCAACATCGCCATTGCCGTCATACAGATGAACAAGGATGTTGAAGGAGCTCATGAGTATCTTGACAGGATCAGGACAGGCGGAGACAGAGAGTATTCAAAAGAATATATGGCCGACGAGGAAACCTATGCATTGCCCGTCGTGTCTGAAGAATAAATTTAAAGGGAAAGAGTGGAAGTTTTAAAATGGTAAAAGTGGTAAAATTCGGAGGAAGTTCACTTGCTTCCGCCGAGCAGTTCAAAAAAGTGGGAAACATCATCAGAAGTGAGGCGGACAGAAAGTACGTTGTACCTTCCGCACCGGGAAAAAGAAACGGCGCCGACACAAAGGTAACTGACATGCTTTACGGATGTTATGCCCTTGCGGAACAGGGAAAAGACTTTAAAGAAGCCCTGGAAAAGATCAAAGAACGTTACGACGAGATCATTACGGGGCTTGGTCTTAAAACAGACCTTAGTGTCGAGTTTGAGACTATTGAGGAAAATTTCAAAAACAAGGCCGGTGTTCAGTACGCAGCCTCCAGAGGAGAGTATCTCAACGGTATCATCATGGCAGACTATCTGGGCTTCACCTTCCTGGACGCTGCCGAGGTCATCTTCTTCGATGACGACGGAAATTTCCTCGCCGAGGACACCAATGTTGCTCTCTCAAGAAGACTTAAGGAATTGGACAATGTGGTGCTTCCCGGATTTTACGGAGCAACCAGGGACGGCGTTGTAAAGACTTTCTCCAGAGGAGGCTCCGATATCACAGGTTCCATCCTGGCCAGAGCGGCAGGTGCGGATCTCTACGAAAACTGGACGGATGTTTCCGGTTTCCTGGTGGCAGATCCCAGGATCGTCAAGAATCCCGAGGTCATCACCACCATTACATATAAAGAACTCAGAGAGCTTTCATACATGGGCGCTACGGTCCTTCATGAAGATGCCATCTTCCCCGTAAGAAAGAGCGGTATTCCCATCAACATCCGTAACACCAATCGTCCCGAGGATCCCGGAACCATGATCGTGGAGAACACCTGTAAGGCTTCCGACTTCACAATTACCGGTGTTGCGGGCAAGAAGGGCTTTGTATCCATCAATATTGAAAAAGATCAGATGAACTCCGAGACAGGATTCGGAAGAAGAGCCCTGGAAGCTTTTGAACTTTCGGGAATATCCTTTGAACATATGCCCTCCGGCATCGATACCCTTTCGGTATTTGTACACAAGCCGGAATTCGAAGGCAAGGAACAGCAGGTACTTGCCGCCATTCACCGTCTGACCGCTCCCGACAGCGTAGATATAGATTCCGA
>JAILRC010000010.1 GCA_024698485.1 Lachnospiraceae bacterium
CATCAAGAAGGAGAACATAGGTCTCATTGAAGTAATGGGTTGCGCCATTCTTCCCGCAAGGCTCAAGAAAGAGCTGGCAGCAGTAAAGGAAGCATTGATCTCCGGAAAAGACATTTCTGGAGATGAGACGCTGGCACAGCATGCTCCCTGGGTAAAAGAGATCCGTGAAAAGTACAATGACTTTAACGAAGAGAACACGGAAGGCATCATCCGTGACGAAGTCGGAAAAGTATTTGTTAAGGTCCTTGAGGATGCGGGGGTTTACAAATGCACTCCCGAAGGAAGAGCGGCATTCTTAAGATTTATTGATGATATTAATGAATAATGAATATGCTTTTTTTTAAACGAAGTCCTTTTGGACTTCGTTTTGTTATGGTATAAATATTGATCATGTTAAAGACTTTTCACTTGCAAAAAAAAGTCTTAACGTATAAACTTATGCTGTTTGTTGGATCAACTGCTCACGAAAAAGAGCGGTATAGCATGAGGATATGAAATGAACAAAAATATAAAAGAAGTTCTCAGTTGGGTGGGAATAGTAGCCTTAGGTGTTGCTGCCGCCCTTTTGTTAAACAGATATGTCATCTATAAAGCGATTGTGCCCACGGGATCCATGGAGAAGACCATTATGCCCGGAGATCATGTTTTCGGTCTGAGGATCTTTTCGGATATCAAGAGGGGAAATATCGTCATTTTTCCTTCTGAAAAGTATCTCGGCACCGATGACGGCAACTATGTGAAAAGGGTGATAGGACTTCCGGGTGAAAAGCTTGAGATCAGCGACGGAACCGTATATGTGGACGGAAAAGCCTTGAAAGAAGACTATCTGCCCGAAGAAATGTACGGTGACTGGGGACCTTACGAAGTGCCGGAAGATTGCTATTTTCTTCTGGGAGACAACAGGAACGGTTCGGGAGATGCACGTTTCTGGCAGGTTAAATATGTTGAGAAAGATGACATCATAGCTGTTGTAAAATTCAGGTATTGGCCTTTGAACAGGTTTAAGTTTTTCGAAACTCCCAAGTATGACCTGGAATAGTAGCGAAAAGGAGACGAAATGGACGAGAAATTGAGTTCCCTTGACAAGGCAAAATTAAATCTGAAAGAGGCTCTCAGCTGGCTTGTTACCCTGTTGATCGCAATACTCGCTTCTTACCTGATTACGGAGTTTGTGATCCTTAAGGCCGAAGTACCCACGGGTTCCATGGAAAAGACCATAATGCGTAAAGACGGTGTTGTGGGATTCAGATTGTTTTCAAAGATCAACCGCGGAGATATTGTGATCTTTCCCGCGCTCAAATATGTGGGAGATAATGATGACTGCCTGTATGTAAAAAGAGTCATCGGACTTCCGGGAGAAACCGTGGAGATACATGACAGGACAGTATACATCAACGGGAATCCTCTAAAGGAAGATTACCTTCCGGAAGAGATGAGCGATCAGGAATGGGGACCTTACAATGTTCCCGAGGGCTGTTACTTCCTGCTGGGAGACAACAGAAACGGCTCCAAGGATGCCCGTTACTGGACATTGAACAAATATGTTTCGGAAAAGGACATCAAGGCCGTTGTAAAATTCAGGTATTCGCCTTCTTTGAAATGGTATAAGACACAGGAATACTGATCATGACTCAAATAACAGACGGAGAAAAGATAATGACAAACGAGAATGAAGAAAAACATACGGAAAATGTGAACGAAAAGAATGAAAAGGGATCCGCCAAGGCGCAGATCCGAAAAACTGTTAAAAATTATGTTCCCCGGATCAACACAAAGATTCTGGTGCTCATGGGACTTTTGGTTGCGGTTCAGTTTATCCTCGAGAGGGTGGTAGTGGCCATTGAAACTCCCATTGCAAGAGTTAGTTTTACCTTTGTGGGAAGAGCGGTGACGGGTGCGTGCCTGGGACCTGCGTACAGTGCGCTTGTGGGTGTGGCTGCTGACCTTCTCGGTTGTTTCTATAAGGCTTACACTCCAAATCCCGGTATCACTTTTGCAGCCCTGTTCAGAGGCGTGGCCTTCGGCGTATTTCTTTTCAGAAAGCAGACTGTTCCGAAGATCATTGCAGCTGCTGTGTGCGATCAGTTTATTGCGGGATTGGTCATTACAACTCTGGCGCTTTTTTGGTTCGGAGGTATCCCTTTTACGAAGGAGACCATACTTACAAGACTTGTGCAGTGCGCTGTACTTTTTGTGATTGAACTGGTTTTCCTTCTCTCTACCAGAAACAATCTTTTTGTTCAGATAAAAAAATATCTGTCCGTAATGAACAGGTATGACAGGATCTGAATACGACATCTTCCCTAAAATGTGAACGGCAGCCTTTCGGCTGCCGTTCGAGGGGGAGTTATGAAAAAATTTATAAAAAGTAAATAAGTAAGGGAGAGAAAAATTACCATAAGGTGATTTTTCATACCGACCGTACTTCCCGTTCGGTACAAGAGATATATTAAACCCAAAATGTGTTAGTTTTGTGTTCATGAAGTGAACAAAAAATAAATTAATTTCAAAGGAGAGGCAAAATGGCTAATATCAGGACTTTCAAGGCTTTGAGACCTGCAGAAAGATTTGCGGACAGAGTGGCGGCTCTTCCCTATGACGTTTATAACAGGAAAGAAGCAAGAAAAGCAGCTCTTAAGGATCGCCTTTCCTTTCTGAACATCGACAGACCCGAGACACAGTTTCCGGAAGAATATGACATGTATGCTCCTGAGGTTTACGAAAAAGCAAAGGAAATGCTGGAGGGGGAGATCGAAGAAGGGATCTTTGCAGAGGATAAAAAGTCCTGCTATTATCTCTACGAGCTCACAATGAACGGAAGATCACAGACGGGTATCGTTGCCTGCGCCTCCATCGATGATTATGCGAACAGTGTGATAAAAAAGCATGAGAACACCAGAGCAGAAAAGGAACAGGACAGGATCAGGCACGTGGATGTATGTTCCGCTCAGACAGGTCCCATTTTTCTGGCTTACAGAAGAGACGAAGAGATCGAAAAGACCGTAAAGAGGGTAAAAACAAAAGCACCGGCTGCGGATTTTACTTCTGAAGACGGTATCACACACAGGGTCTGGGTGATAGATGAAGACGATGACATCAAGACCATTGGTTCACGTTTTGCTTCCATAGACCGTATATACATCGCCGACGGACATCACAGAGCCGCATCCGCCGTGAAAGTGGGATTTAAGAGAAGAGAACAGGAAAAACTTTCCAAAGGATACTTCAATCCCGAGGCAGAGTACAACTTCTTCCTTTCCGTTCTTTTTCCCGAGAACGAACTTATGATCATGCCTTACAATCGCGTGGTCAAAGATCTTAACGGCTTGAGTACCGAAGAATTTTTAAGTAAGCTTTCGGAAAAGTTTGAAGTTACAAAACAGGGAAAAGAAGCATATATGCCTCAAAAGAAACTTGAAATGGGCATGTATCTGGAAAAAGAGTGGTACAGGCTTGGGACAAAGCCGGGAACCTTTAATGATAAGGATCCCGTGGAGAGCCTTGATGTTTCCGTGCTCCAGGACAATGTACTTTCGCCGATTCTTGGGATCCATGATCCCAAGACCGACAAGCGCATAGATTTTGTCGGAGGCATCAGAGGTCTCGGAGAACTGGAAAGAAGATGCGAGAGCGAGATGAAGGCTGCATTTGCCATGTATCCCACATCCATCATCGAACTTTTTGATGTGGCGGATGCAGGGCTCCTTATGCCGCCCAAATCCACCTGGTTTGAGCCTAAACTTCGCTCAGGACTTTTTATTCACAGATTTTAGAAATTATTATTTACAAAAAAGTGAATTTATGATATAGTATTTGGGCTTGTGAAAACACAGGCCCAAATTTTTTAACCTGAGCTCGGAAGACGGCAACACACTCCAACCGCTTCTTAGCCCATGGAGATATTAATGATTTAGGAGGATAATCTCATGATTACAAAGGAAAAGAAAGCAGAAATCATCGCTGCTTACGGCAGAACCCCCAATGACACAGGTTCACCCGAGGTTCAGATCGCTCTTCTTACTGAGAGGATCAACGAGCTCACAGCACATCTTCAGAACAACGACAAGGACCATCACTCAAGAAGAGGTCTTTTGAAGATGGTAGGTCAGAGACGCGGTATGCTTGAGTATCTCAAGAAGACTGACCTTGATGGCTATCGTGCTTTGATCGAGAAGCTTGGTTTAAGAAAATAATTACAGACAACAATGTGACCATAGGAGGTATAATTCAATGGCTAAATGTGCAATTTGCAATAAGGGCGGCCTTTTCGGAAAGCAGCTTAGCTTCTCCAGAAGCCATGTATCTGCAAGAGAAAATAAAATGTGGAAGTCCAACGTTAAGTCAGTTCGTGTTAAGACAGCTCAGGGTAACAAGAAGATGTATGTTTGCACTTCTTGCCTCAGATCCGGCAAAGTTGAACGCGCTAACTAATCTTTGTTCATTCAGAAGCGTCTTGAGTGTAGACGCTTCTTTTTATGTTTAAGCCGTTTTTTTACAAAAATGTTAATTCACTCTCGGAAACATTAAATAATAATCAAGTTTCCGCAAAAGGGTTTATTTTTTAGATATTTTGGGGTATACTTTCAACGCTGAATGCAGTTTCGGCAAGTGGTTTTACGGACTTTCGAAAATCTTAAAACCCATTAATCGGACAATTACGACTTAGAGATCAGTCGGTATATAATGATCAGGAGGTAAAAGTTTATGAGCGCAAATACGGGGACAATGAATACTAATCTCGGTAATGTGGCAGTAGACAACGATGTAATCGCCAAATATGCCGGTTCGTCGGCAGTTGAGTGCTTCGGCATCGTAGGTATGGCTACGGTCAGCGTGAAGGACGGAATTGCGAAACTTCTTAAAAGAGACAGCTTAAAACACGGAGTAGGTGTTACAGTAACAGCAGAAAACAAGATCATCATTGACTTGCATATTATCGTTTCTTACGGTGTGAACATTTCATCCGTTGCCAGCAATCTCATCAGCAACGTGAAGTATAAAGTTGAAGAATTTTCCGGCCTGAAGGTTGAGAAAATTAACGTATTGGTTGAAGGTGTAAGGGCGATCGACTGATGTCGTCCGGATGCCGGCGGATTTTTTGCGCCAATGCATCATCGCAATCTCAGGAGGATAATCAAGTGAATTCGAACACAATGAACGCTTCCATGTTGAAGGAGGCTTTTTTGACGGCTGCCAAAACTTTGGAAGCCAAGAAAGAAATCATCAATGAATTGAACGTATTTCCCGTTCCCGACGGAGATACGGGTACGAACATGACACTTACCATCATGTCCGCAGCGAAAGAAGTTGCCGCTTTACAGGATTTCGGCATGAAGGAACTGGCAAAGGCCATTGCTTCGGGATCCCTGAGAGGCGCAAGAGGTAACTCCGGCGTCATCCTTTCACAGCTTCTCCGCGGTTTCACAAAGGTGATCCAGGATCATGATGAACTCACCATAGAGATAATCGCAGACTCTTTTGAAAGAGCTGTTGAGACTGCTTATAAGGCTGTAATGAAGCCCAAGGAAGGCACTATCCTCACGGTTGCCAGAATGGGGGCCGAGAGGGCAAGAGAACTTGTGGGAACAACAGACAGCATGGAGGAATTCTTCTCTAAGATCATAGAGAAGATGAAGGAAGCTCTTGATTATACACCCGAACTGCTTCCTGTTCTTAAAGAGGCGGGAGTTGTAGATTCCGGCGGAGCAGGACTTCTTGAAGTTGTTACGGGGGGATTTGATTCCCTTAACGGACATCCCATTCCTTTTGACACAGAGATAAAAGCCGAGGCAGGTTCAGGCAAGCCTGCGGCAAGAGGAGCTGCATCCGACGATATCTCCACCGCTGATATCAAGTTCGGTTATTGCACCGAGTTTATCATTTTACTTGATAAGGAATTCCCCGAAAGCGAAGAGCACAAGTTCAAGGCTTTCCTTGAATCCATCGGTGATTCCATCGTTCTTGTGGCTGACGACGGTGTATGCAAGGTACATGTTCACACCAACGATCCCGGCGCTGCTTTCTCAAGAGCCATCAAGTACGGCCAGCTCACCAGGATGAAGATCGACAACATGAGAGAAGAGCACAACGAGCGCGTTATCGCGGGAGTCAATGAGATCCTCGCGAGCGAAAAGTCGGTTGCTGTCGAAACCGGAAAAGAGACCAAGGAAACTCCCGAAAAGAAAGAGGCTCCCAAGGCTGAAGAACCCCGTAAGAAGGATGGCTTTGTGGCTGTTTCCATCGGAGAGGGACTTAACGAGATCCTTACAGGTCTCGGTGTCGACAGGATCATTGAAGGTGGTCAGACCATGAACCCTTCAACCGACGATGTCATGAATGCCATCGAAAAAGTAAATGCTGACAACGTATATGTACTTCCAAATAACGGAAACATCATCCTTGCAGCACAGCAGGCCAAGATGCTCACCACCGACAAGAATGTCATCGTTATCCCTTCAAAGACGATTCCTCAGGGTATTTCCGCTTTGATCAATTATATGTATGACAATTCTCCCGAAGAGAATGAAGCAGCAATGACTGAAGCTCTGAAGAGCGTAAAGACGGGACAGATCACATATGCGGTAAGAGATACTTCCATCGACGGTTTTGACGTTAAGAAGAACGATATCATGGGTCTTGACGATAAGACCATCAAGGCTGTTGGAAGCACAGTGGAAGATGTGGCTTTCGATCTTGCGGCTCAGATGATAGATGACAATTCCGAACTCGTTACTCTTTACTATGGCGATCAGATGTCGCAGGAAGAGGCTGATGCACTTGCCAACAGACTTTCCGATGATTTCCCTTCCGTTGAAGTTGAGGTCCATGAAGGTGACCAGCCCATCTATTACTACATCATCTCAGTTGAATAAAGACTTTAAAAGGATATATCCTCTGATGAAGGGGATATATTTTTTTTGCCTAGATCGGGCAAAAGTGGTAGAATTTATCTAAATTTTGACGGATCAAGGATGAGATATGGAACTTACCGATTCTGTTTCTGCAATAAAAGGAATAGGGGAAAAAACTCAGAAACTCTTTGGAAAACTGGGGATAAACAGTGTGGGAGAACTTCTTACATATTATCCTGCAAGATACGACACCTTTAAGGATCCGGGAGCCATCGCGGAACTTAAACCGGGAGAGGACGGCGTCATCTGCGGACTGGTGTCCAAGGTCGTGGAGCCAAGATATGCCTCAAGGATAAAAGTCCTGACATGTATTGTCACAGATCCCTCCGGCAGCATCGAGCTGGTGTGGTTTAATCAGCCCTATGTTAAATACGAACTGAAGAGCGGATATCATTTCATCTTCAGGGGAAAGGTGAACCTTAAGGGACGGAAACTCCAGATGGAGCAGGCAAAGGTCTACAAGCGGGAAGAGTATTATAGGCTTCAGACTGCGTTACAGCCTGTATACAGACTGACATCGGGCCTTACGAACAATGCTCTCCGGAAAGCCATGCAGCAGGCTTTGACCATTACGGGTGACCTGCCGGAATATGTGCCGTTAAAGATCAGGAAAAAATATGAATTTCTAAAGAAAAACCATGCGGTTACGGAGATGCATTTCCCAAAAAGTTATGAAACCATGGTGGAAGCCAGAAGATCCCTTGTGTTTGAAGAATTCTTCCTTTTTATGGTCTTTCTTCGGGAAATGGCTTTGGGAAGAGAAGAACAGGAAAGTGTTGCGAAGATCTCCGATGATGGAAGCTGCGACGACTTCATCCGAAAATTGCCTTACAGTCTCACGGAGGATCAGGCGAAGGTCTTTGAAGAAGTTAGAAAAGATATGACTTCGGGAAGGGTGATGGCAAGGCTCATTCAGGGAGATGTGGGTTCAGGTAAGACCGTAATAGCGGAACTGGCACTTCTCATGACGGCACGTTCGGGTTATCAGGGAGCCATAATGGCTCCGACGGAGGTTTTGGCAAAGCAGCATTATGACTCCATGAGCAGGGATCTGAAGCAATACGGGATAAATTGTGTTTTACTGGTGGGATCCCAGGGCGCTGCGGAAAAGAAGAAGATCTACAGGATGATCGCAGCCCATGAAGCGGATGTGGTCATCGGTACACACACATTGTTCCAGGAAAAACTGGAATTTGACAATCTGGCTCTGTGTATCACGGATGAACAGCATCGTTTCGGAGTGAGGCAGAGAGAAAACCTGAGTAAAAAAGGTATCAGACCCCACATTCTTGTCATGAGCGCCACTCCCATACCCAGAACCCTTGCGATGATGATGTACGGAGACATGGACATATCAAGGATCACCACCATGCCTGCTGAAAGACTGCCTGTTAAGAATTGCGTTGTGGGACAGTCCTACAGGAATACGGCTTACAATTTCATCAAAAAACAGGTGGATGAAGGCAGACAGGCCTATGTCATCTGTCCTATGGTTGACGGAGAAGAGGATTCGGAACTGCAGAACGTTACGGATTACACCGAGAGCCTTAAGACGTTTTACGGCGATTCGGTTTCGGTAGAAAAACTTCACGGAAAAATGAAGGCTGCAGAAAAGAACGACATCATGGAACGTTTTAAAAACGGAGAGATCCGGGTACTTGTTTCTACAACTGTAGTTGAAGTCGGAGTGAACGTGCCCAACGCAACGGTGATGATGGTGGAAGATGCGGAACGTTTCGGACTTGCTCAGCTTCATCAGCTTCGTGGAAGAGTGGGAAGAGGCGACAAACAGTCTTATTGTATATTCATATGCGGTAAAGAATCTGAAGAAGCAATGGAAAGGTTGAACATTCTACTCAAGTCGAACAACGGCTTCGACATTGCCAATGAGGACCTTAAAATGCGCGGCCCCGGAGATCTTTTCGGCATACGTCAGTGCGGTGAGATGTATTTTAAACTGGGAGATGTATTCAACGATGCCGAGATAATGAATTCCGCCAATGAAGCCGTGGCATCCCTTTCGGACAGGGAACTCGAAGAAACGGTTCAAAAAATGTATGACGGCGGAGCAAAAGAAGTATTCCAATTTTTTAATAATTATGTTACGATATAGTTTGATCCGGTTTGTTTTATATTGGCGAACATTTAAAGGGGAAAGAAGTTAAAACTGCGATAAGATGGCTGAAAAGAGTTACTCACAGAAACAATTGTATAAGATAGCCGCCGACAATTACAGGATACTTCGGAAATTCTGCGATCTTTTGAGCAGAGAAGGTTATTGGGAAACTCCCGAGCAGGTGTTGAAAACTTCCGCACAGCAGATCTTGGATCTGTATGCGGAATCTCTTTTGGTGTGCTTTGCAAAGTATTGCGACAGACTGACGGAAGGGGAAAAGACATTTATCGCGGCTCTTTCCGAAACCGCCGGGGATCTTATCAGAAATGCGGCAAACGACAACAAACTTGTGGAAGAGGCCGAGCGCATTCAGCGTACTCCACCCATTCTGTTTCAGCTTCTTTCATTAAGAGATATGGAGAAGAGTTCCGGAACCGCAGCTCTTTTCTTTGACGCCATCATCAATATCATGCTGTGCCTGGTGTATAACATGGAGAACAGGCCCATGCCCGTTGCAACAAAGTATCTGGGCATGTATTTCGATAAGGTCAGCACCTTCCTTACGAACAATAAGAATTCAAATCAGTGCGTAGACAGTAAATATATATTCAAGAAACTTTGTCACGGGGAGTTGTCGGAAAGTGCCGAACAGCTTGAAGCGGCAGACTGTGATTTTGAAAAATACAAGATCCTTCATCTCTACTATACACCGGAACAGTTGAGACCCGTTGCCAGTGCGGTGGTTGAAGATGTGGAAAGTCTTTCGGTCAAACATCCTGCGCAGGCAGAGTCCTCCAAGGAGCCTTCCGAAGAGAAGAAGGAGAACGAAGAGGACAAGAAGACCGAGAATATTGTTGAAAGAATAAGGGATTCAAGACTTGATGAACTCATGGAAGAATTGAATTCCCTGGTGGGACTTTCGGATGTAAAAAGGGAGATCAGATCCCTCATCAACCTGATCAAAGTCAGAAAGATGAGAGAAGAGTTCAAACTTCCCCAGATCGAGATGTCCTATCACATGGTGTTTACGGGAAGCCCCGGAACGGGAAAGACCACTGTTGCCAGGATAGTTGGCAACATTTACAAAGAATTGGGTATTCTTTCAAAGGGAACCGTGACAGAGACAGATCGGTCCGGACTTGTGGCAGGTTACGTGGGACAGACTGCCCTGAAAGTAAAAGAAGTAGTGGAAAAGAGCCTGGGAGGTGTTTTATTCATCGACGAAGCATATGCCCTGGCAAACAATACAGCCAATGATTTCGGCGGTGAAGCTCTGGACACTCTCGTGAAACTTATGGAAGATCACAGAAATGATCTTGTGGTCATTGTCGCGGGTTATACCGATGAAATGAAAAAGTTTTTAAAGAGCAACACAGGTCTTGTTTCCCGCTTCAACAGATTCATCTCTTTCCCCGATTATACCGATGACGAGTTGTGCGAGATAATGCAGGGTATGGCAAAGAAAAACGGTTTCAGTTTCAGGGAACCTATGATGACCGATCTCAAGGAACATCTTACAGCCATGAGCGAGAGCGAAAGAAAGGAATTCGGTAATGCCAGGGGCATACGCAATCTTTTCGAGGCTATGATCGTGAATCAGGCAAACAGGGTTGTTGCCAATGAGATCTGCTCCATGGAGGAGCTTACTGAATTTGTTAAAGAGGATGCTTCGTGGTGAGAGACAAAAATTCACTGATCTCGATCGTTATGCCGGTTTACAACGAGGGCAGGCATATTGCCCATTCCGTGGAAACGGTTGAGAATATTTTGAAAAATGCGGAAATAAATTACGAGTTTGTGCTTGTGGACGACGGTTCCAAGGATAATTCCTGGGAGGAACTTTCAAAAATGTCGGAGAGCGATCCTGCTGTAAGGAGCATACGGCTTTCAAGAAATTTCGGTAAGGAGGCGGCTCTTTGCGCCGGCCTTGACGAAACAAAGGGAGAGGCAGTTGTGGTACTGGATTCGGATCTGCAGCATCCCCCGGAACTTATTCCTGAGTTTGTAAGGATCTGGAGAGAAGAGGACGTGGACGTTGTTGAAGGCGTTAAGTCCGACAGAGGAAAGGAAAGCGGCTTTTATCGCGGTATGGCGAAGCTGTTTTACGGCATTCTCCTGAGGCTTACCGGCATAGATCTTCGTAACGCTTCGGATTTTAAACTTTTGGACAGGAACGTGGTCACTGCCATGCAGGAAATGCCCGAGAAGATCACCTTCTTCAGAGGCATGTCGGCCTGGGTGGGCTTTAACCGCCGTAAGGTGCCTTTTGAAGTAAAGGACAGAGTGGAAGGAACGTCGAAGTGGACCTTCGGAAGACTTGTGAGTCTTGCGGTCACATCCATCACTTCCTATGCATCGGCCCCCTTAAAGCTCATCATCTATCTCGGGATTCTCATGTTTGTCATATCTGTGGGTCTTGGAATACAGACACTGGTCAGATATTTTATGGGAAATTCCATGGAAGGATTCACCACCGTCATCCTTCTCATTCTTTTCATCGGCTCGGCCATTATGATATGCCTGGGCATCATCGGATTGTATCTTGAACGTATATATCATGAGATCAAGGGACGTCCGCGTTATATTATTTCCAGAAGGAAAAACTAAGAATTTGGGATCAGGGTTATGCTCGGTATTTTGTATGTAATAGTATGTATATTGACAGGATTTATGTTCTGCAGGGTCTGCTTTCCGTCATTGATAAAGCGGACCGTGATCACCAGGGAGAACGGTAGCGGCATCGATCTCCCGGCTTATTATGTCCTTCTTCCTGCATGGTATATCACCGGAACCATGATAGTCACATGGCTTGTTTACATCGTGGCATATTTTTCCCAAAACGAGGCTAAGCCTCTTATCTTCGGTAATGTTATAGTCCTTGGCATTCTTTTGGCTGCGGGCTTTTTGTTCTGCTATTATTTCACCTGGAAAGAAGATGACGATAAGACACTTACCAATCCCGATCTCATCGTCAGATTTTTCTGGAACGGTCATGTCTCTTACGCCATATATGCCCTTCTTGCCCTGGCGTTTTGCATTGTGATCATGTACAAGAGTTTCAACGTCACCGATGCGACTCAGCTTAATGTGGGATATTCCGTCTGGGCGGATTTCGGCGCTCATCTCAGTATGATCAGATCTTTTTCATACGGAAACAATTTCCCTACACAATATGCGTATTACGGAGATTCCGACATACGTTACCATTTTATGCACGAATTCCTTGTAGGAAATCTGGAATTTCTTGGACTCAGACTGGATCATGCCTTTAACATTCCCAGCGTCATGAATCTTTTCAGCACCTACCTTCTTTTGTTCACCCTTACGGTAACACTTTTTAAATGTAAACTTACAGCCTGGATTGGCGGACTTTTGTTCACATTCCGCAGTTCCTTTGCAGTGTTTGATTTCCTGGCAAAAGATCGATCCGGTCACCCCATCGCGGCTTTACTTGCCAACAGCAGTTATTTTGCTTTATCGGAAGGCCATGAAAGCTGGGGATTCTGGTGCACAAGAGTTTTCTGCAACCAGAGACATTTTGCCTTCGGAATTTCCGCTCTGCTCCTTGCGGTGCTCATTTTCCTTCCCTATCTAAAAGAAATGGGAGAGAATGTGGCTCACTTAAAGAGAGACGGAGTGCCTGTAAAACGTACCCGCCTTACGGGACTGTACAATGAAGACGGGGAAGAAGTGGAAGAGACCATTTTTGTAGGCATTGAGCCTCGTCCTTTCGATTACATTAAACTCTGCTTCTTTTCAAGAGACAGCTTTGCGGTGAAATCTCCCGGAACTGCCATAGGAGCCGGACTCTTCCTGGGGGCTCTTGCTTTCTGGCATGGGTCCGCACTTATCGCAACTCTTGCCATGCTTTTCTTTATGGCAGCGTTTTCGGTTTGCAGACTTGACTACCTTATCGCTGCGGTGATGGCGGTGATCATGGCTATCGCTCAGAGCAGGTTCTTCATTTTCGAAAAAGCAGTGGATCCCAAATATGAATTTGGATTTCTTGCCGAGAACAAGACTTTCTTCGGCGTACTGGCATATATCTTACTGCTTACGGGTATCACGCTGCTCTTGGCAGTTTTCGGAATGATAATGGTTAGAGGCGTGGAACGATACATGTTCCTTGTATGCCTCGTCCCTTTCATTATGTCCTTCTTCCTGTCACTTACGCCGGACGTGGCCGTTAATCATAAATGGGTCATCATTTCGCTTATGCTGACTTCCATGTATACTGCCCATTTCGTTTCGGCAATTTTCAGACAGCCCGGAATGATATCGGCAATCACAGCTTCGATCCTTTTGATCGTCCTCACGGCAACGGGAGTTGCGGAACTGTACATCCAGTATAAAGAAGACAGAAACTACATGAGCTTTGATATGAATGATGAAGTCACCATGTGGCTCAAGGATAATCTCACTTCCGACGATCTTGTGCTTTACACCACCTATCCTTTGAACAGGGTGGTACTCAGCGGCGTGATGCATTATTATTGTTATCCTTATTGCTCATGGTCAGCCGGCTATGACAGTTCGGACAGAGAGAAGATGGTGAAACGGATCTTTGCGGCATCGGATTCACGCACGTTGGATTACTTCATCTATAAATCCAATATAGACATAATCATTTTAGACGAGAGCATGCGTGAGGATTACCGACCGAACGAAGCATTGATCGAATCAACTTACAAAGAGATATGGCATCAGGGCGAAGGCGAATGGTCCTTCAGAGTGTTTGACACACGTCAGCCCATTTACAGATAAAAAACATAAAGGGGTAAAAAACATGGACAGATTATTTATCATCATTCCCGCTTACAATGAAAGAGACAACATCGAAAATGTAGTCAACGACTGGTATCCCGTTGCGGAAAAATACGGTGATGAATCCAGACTTGTGATCGTTAACGACGGAAGCAAAGACGATACCTACGAGATATTGCAGAAACTTGCGGAGACAAGACCTAAGATGATCGCGCTTACAAAGCCAAACGGCGGTCATGGTGCAACCTTACTGTTCGGATATGACTATGCCATCAAAAACGGTGCGGATTACATTTTCCAGACAGATTCCGACGGACAGACCCTTCCTTCCGAGTTTGACGAGTTCTGGCAGAAGAGAGAAGAGTTCGATATGGTCATCGGACACAGAAAGGGCAGACAGGACGGCTTTTCAAGGATCATCGTTACAAAGACTCTTAAACTGGTATGCGCCCTTTGCTTCAAAGTGAAGGTTACTGATGCCAATACTCCCTTCAGACTCATGAAGGCAGAGAGTTTAAAGAAAGAGATAGGATATATCCCCGAGAATTACAACCTCTCCAATGTCATCATTTCCGTTCTCTTCATCAAGAAACATTACAATGTTAAGTTTATCCCCATCACCTTCAGACCTCGTCAGGGCGGTGTGAATTCCATCAACATGAAGAAGATCTTTAAGATCGGAAAGAAAGCGCTGGGCGACTTTGCTGCCATCAACAAGATTATCAAAAAAAGCATGAACCAAGGTTAAAAACAATTATTGAATTATTTGCACAAATAGACTAAAATGAGAGTTATTGCAGGAGAAAAAAGGCATCTGCTTCTGAAGGCCGTTCCCGGAGATGCAGTGAGACCTACACAAGATAATACCAAGGAGACATTGTTCAATGTCATCAATCCTTACATTGCCGGGAGTTCTTTTATAGATCTTTTCTCGGGTACGGGAGCCATAGGCATTGAAGCCATGAGCCGCGGATCCAAGAAGACCGTTATGGTGGACAACAGTGCGGCATCTGTTGCCGTAATGAAAGAAAACCTTAAGACTACCGGCCTTACGGAAAGAGCAAGGGTCATTTCCAATGATGCCGTCAGCGCTCTTTCTATCCTGGAAGGTGAGAAGGAATCCTATGATTTCATATTCATGGATCCTCCTTACAACCATGAGCATGAGAAAAGGGTTTTGGAGAAACTTTCGGGGTCGGTCCTTGTGAACGATGAGACATGGATCATCGTGGAAGCATCCAATGCCACGGACTTAAGCTACGTTCCGGAATTGGGCTTTGAGATATTTAAAGAGAAGATATACAGAAACAATGAACATGTTTTCATCCGTAAAAAAGGATGAGAAGACAGGACAGAAAAGGAAAAAAGGCATTTATCCCGGCAGTTTCGATCCGGTGACATTGGGACATCTTGACATCATCAAGCGTGCTTCAAAACTTTCGGACGAACTCGTCATCGGAGTTTTAAAAAACAGCTCCAAAAAGCCCCTCTTTTCCGTTGAAGAGAGAGTCGCTCTTTTAAAGAAAGTCACGGGAGACATCCCCAACGTTCGCATTGAGCCCTTTTACGGACTTCTGGTGGATTTTGCGAGGATCGAAAAAGCAGATTTTATCGTAAGAGGTCTGCGGGCTGTCACCGACTTTGAATATGAGATCCAGATAGCACAGACAAATCATAAGATGTGCCCCGAAGTGGACACGGTGTTCTTTACCACAAGTGTGGAGTATTCCTTTGTGAGCTCCAGTCTGGTAAGGGAGATCGCGTCATACGGCGGAGATATTTCGGCTTTTGTTCCGAAATGCATTATGAAAGACATATACGAAAAATATAACAAGCGTACGGAGGAGTAAAATATGAGTTCCAAGAGGATTGAGCAGGCTATAGAGGAGATCTACGAGTTTATCGAAATGTGCAAACCCAAGGGGCTTTCTTCAACGAATATCGTTGTTCGCAAAGAAGAGCTCCTTGATATGCTTGATGAATTGAAACTTAAGATACCTGATGAAGTTTCAAGATGTTCAAAGATCCTTGACAGAAGAGAAGAGATCTTAAGGGAAGCGGAGCTGAAGGCTCAGAAGATAATCGATGATGCGGCCCTTAAGGCTGAGGCTCTTGTTCATGACAGCGAGATCATGCGTCAGGCCTATCTGCAGGCAAATGAGTTCATTGCAAGAGCAAACCAGCAGGCAGACGAGACCATCAGCGCCGCAAATTATGAAGCGGAGCAGATCAGAAGCGGTGCCTATGAATATACAAAGGATATGCTCCTTCAGATAGAGAACGTTCTTTCCACATCCCTTGAGGATACGAAGGCAAAGCAGGATGCTCTGGTAGAAGCTCTTTCACGTAACCTTGAGATCGTTACGGCAAACCGTAAGGAACTCTGCGAGGAGGTTGCTCCGGAACCCCGGCCCGAAAGTGACATTGTGAGCGACATTGAAAATGAGACCGAAGGACAGTATGAAAACGACGGTCAGTTCTTCGGTAACAATGAGAATGAGGAAGCTGACAACTTCACCGTTGATTCCGAAGCATTTATGAGAGACATAGACTAAAAAATATCCGACGGGTCATTTGATATGATCCGTCGGTTTTTTATACTATCACCGGTGAATGGATGATGTCATTTTTATACAAAGTTCCGAATTTTGCTGCTCTGACTTTTTCATAGAGGTCTGCGGCGCAGATGTCCTTTTGCAGCATTGTACAGGCGTCGATATCGAAATCTGCCATTTTGGTTATCACCGGAACGGAAGCTTTTTCTTTGATCTGTTTAAGCAAAGGAGAGGCTTCTTTTTTCATGGCAAGAAGACGAAGATAACTTGTTCCCGAAGTCCTGTCGATGTCGGTCTCCTTAAGGGAAAGGAGAGCATGGATGAGGAATCTTGAAACCGCAGCGTCTGTGACACTCTTATCTCTGAGGAGGAGTTTAAGATCCGTGAAACTTAAGAACTCTTTACGGTGCTTTTTCAATTTTTCCTTTAATGAAGGATTGCCGGGAAGGGCTGTGATCTCATCCTCCGTCATTTTTTCAAGCATTACGGACAGAGGAAGGGAAAAGTCCTCTGCCCTGACCGGGAATTCCCTGTTCAAACGGGGCAGAAGAATTGAACTGCAGCCTTCGGGAACACAGGCTTTTAATTCTTCGGAGCGTTCAATGTCCAAAAGGCAGTTCCTTATATAAGTGGCGCCTGTGTAAGAAAGGCCGTTTTCCGAGTCTTTAAGGATCTTTTCTTCACCGTGGGCTGACAAATGCCTGGGGACGGTGTAGGGAAGAATGGGAGAATCCAGCTTTTTAAGTGCTTTAATATATTCTATGGCAAGTGTGTTGTTTGGATCCCGAAGGAGCGCTTTAAGACTCGGGTCTTTTGTTGTTGCGGCTTCCGAGAGCGCTGCAGGGTAGGAAAGCCCTTCTTTCATCGCGGCTTTAAGGCTTTCTTTGAAGCCCGGAGTTTCGTTGGAAAGAAGGTCAGCAGCCTTTTGCAATCTTGAAATGTCTCCGCATTCGCTTCCGAAACCCAGAACATCTATGCAGTTCATGGCATTCACGGCGGAGACGCCACCAAAGGAAAAATCCGGCGCTGCGGAAGATGCAAAGACCGCAGGAAGTTCAAAAACTGCATCTACTCCGCATCTCACGGCTGCTTCGCTTCTTGTGAACTTGTCACAGACAGCGGGGATACCACGCTGGACAAAATCGCCGCTAATAATGGCTACAACGTAGTCTGCATCGCATTTTTCGCGGATCTCTCTTATGAGATGGGCATGTCCGTTATGAAAAGGATTAAATTCTGCTATGACAGCTGCAATCTTCAACAGTAACACCGCCTTTTTCTACAATGAGGAACAGAAAAATTGTTCTTGTTAATCTATTGAGATTATACTATAATAATTTTAATTGTGCAAAATAATACTGCACCTATTCGAAAGGAGAAAACATATGAGTTTTATTGATGGAATTAAAGCCAGGGCTAAGCAGAACCTGAAGACCATCGTTCTGCCCGAGACAGAAGACAGAAGAGTAATGGAGGCTGCTGCCATCACACTTAAGGAAGGTACTGCCAAGATCGTTCTGGTGGGCTCCGACGAGGAGATTGAAAAGACAGCTCAGGGTCTTGACATTTCAAAGGCTCAGAGGATCGATCCCAATAAGACGGATAAATTGCAGAGTTACATCGACAAGCTTGTTGAACTTCGTCAGGCAAAGGGTATGACCCCTGAGAAGGCAAGAGAGTCTCTTACCACAGATTACACCACATTTGCTGTAATGATGGTTAAGATGGGAGATGCAGACGGCGTAGTTTCAGGTGCTTGCCATTCCACAGCAAACACACTTCGTCCCTGCCTCCAGATCCTGAAGACTGCTCCCGGAACAAAGCTTGTTTCCGCATTCTTCATCATGGTTGTTCCCAACTGTGAATTCGGCGAGGAAGGCACATTCGTATTCGGTGACTGCGGTCTCGTTCAGAATCCCACATCCGAAGAACTTGCAGCTATCGCAGGCAGCTCCGCAAAGAGCTTTGAGGCTCTTGTGGGTAAGCCCGCAAAGGTTGCACTCCTTTCACATTCTTCCAAGGGATCCGCAAAGCATGCCGACATCGACAAGGTTACAGCTGCTGTTGAGATCGCCAAGAAGGATTATCCCGAATTCCAGATCGACGGAGAACTTCAGCTTGATGCTGCCATCGTTCCTTCCGTAGGTGCTTCAAAGGCTCCCGGCAGTGCAGTTGCAGGTCATGCAAACACCCTCATCTTCCCCGATCTTGATGCAGGTAACATCGGCTACAAGCTGGTTCAGAGACTTGCAAAGGCAGAAGCATACGGCCCCATGACTCAGGGTATCGCTGCTCCCGTTAACGATCTTTCCCGCGGATGCTTTACAGAGGATATCGTGGGTGTTATCGCCATCACAGCGGTTCAGGCTCAGCAGAAGTAGTCTGTAGTATATTTTAAGGAGATTTCAAATGAAAGTATTGGTTTTAAATTGCGGTAGTTCATCTCTCAAGTATCAGCTCATCGATATGGAGAATGAATCTGTTCTTGCAAAGGGTATCTGTGAGAAGATCGGTATGGACGGTTCCATGATCTCTCATACACCCACAGGCAGGGAAGGCTTCAAGGAGAGAAAGGAAGCAATGCCCGATCACAAGGCAGCTGTAAAGCTTGTTATCGACGCACTTCTTGACAAGAACTGGGGCGTTATCTCCGACATGAAGGAGATCGATGCGGTGGGTCACAGAGTACTTCACGGCGGTAAGTTCTATTCCGCATCCATCGTTGTTAACGAGGATGTTAAGAGAGTCATCCGTGAGTGCTTCGATCTGGGACCTCTTCACAACCCTGCAAACCTCATCGGTATCGAGGCATGCGAGGCTCTTATGCCCAACACACCTCAGGTTGCCGTATTCGATACAGCATTCCATCAGACAATGCCCAAGAAGGCATATACCTATGCCATCCCTTACGAGTACTATGACAAGTACGCTATCCGTAAGTACGGTTTCCACGGAACCAGCCATTCCTTCGTTTCTAAGAGAGCCATTGAGTTCGGCGGTCTCGATCCCAAGAACTCCAAGGTCATCGTTTGCCACCTCGGCAACGGTGCTTCGCTTTCCGCAGTTGTTAACGGAAAGTGCGTAGACACATCCATGGGTCTTACACCCCTTGAAGGTCTCATCATGGGAACAAGAAGCGGTGATGTGGATCCCGCTGTTGTTCAGTACATTGCCAACAAGGAAAACAAGACTGTTGACGAAGTTCTGAACATCCTCAACAAGAAGTCAGGTGTGCTTGGCCTTTCAGGCGTTTCCAGCGACTTCCGTGATCTCGAGGCTGCCGCAAATTCCGGCAATGAGAGAGCAAAGGATGCCGTTGAGGCATTTGTATACAGAGTTGCAAAGTACATCGGCAGCTATGTTGCTGCCATGAACGGTGTTGATGCCATTGTATTTACCGCAGGTCTCGGTGAGAACGACGGAAAGACACGTTCAAGGATCTGTGCTTATCTCGGATATCTCGGCGTTAAGCTTGATGACGAGATGAACAAGCTCCGTGGCAAGGAGATGGTGATCTCCACACCCGATTCCAAGGTTAAGATGCTTGTCATCCCCACAAACGAGGAACTTGCCATTGCAAGAGAGACTGTAGCACTTATATAAAAAAAAGTATAAAATCTTGTTGACAAATCCTCGGTTCGTCTATATAATAGTCAACTGTGATTTTATGCGCTTAGGTGAGTTGTATGTTGATTTCACTCTCAGAGATAATGAATCTGTCCAGGATCGAAAAGCAGTTCACTTGTGAATACGGTGAAGACGTTTTTCAACTGAACGGATCGGATTATCGGATTCTTGAAAAGAAGAGCATTGATCTGACTGTTAGGAATTTAGGAGATAAAAAGCTCAGCATTACTGCGAAAAGTTTTTTTGTCATCGAAGTTCCCTGCGGCCGTTGTCTTGTTCCTCAAAGAGTAGAGATTCCGGTGGATTTCAGCAATGAGATCGATATGAACATTTCATCTGCCGAAAGAGCGCAGGATTTAGATGAAACAGAGTACATTAGCGGATACGATTTAGACGTAGATCGGTTGATTTACGAAGAAATCTTGCTTGGGTTCCCGACAAAGGTTCTGTGTGACGAAGATTGCAAAGGTCTTTGCAAAGTCTGCGGCCACAACCTGAATGAAGGAGAATG